>CAMATS010000024.1 GCA_945861195.1 Rhodoferax sp. OV413 | reverse complement strand
ACAGGCTGATGCACTGCGCGGCAGAAAAACCGCCAGTCTCGATCCGTCTGAGCGCGCTGAGGTGCGCACCGCAGCCCAGTGCCTCGCCGATATCCTCGGCCAGGGTTCGGATGTAGGTGCCCTTGCTGCATGCCACGCCCAGAGCGATGGCAAAACCGGCCTCATCCTGCCTCAAGGCCAGACTGAGGGAGTAGACGGTGATGTCTCTGGCCTCGCGTTCAAGCTCGATACCGGCTCGGGCGTACTCGTAGAGCGCGCGCCCATCTTTTTTCAAAGCACTGTACATGGGCGGGATTTGCCGCAGGGCCCCGGTGAACTGTTTTACCAAAGCAGACAGGCTAGCCGCAGTCACATCAACCGGCCGGATCGCGATCGGCTCGCCCTCGGCATCCCCAGTGCTGGTTTTGATACCCAAGCGCGCCACCGCCTCATAGGTTTTGTCTGCATCAAGCTGCAACTGGCTGAACTTGGTCGCCGCACCAAAGCACAGGGGCAAGACGCCGGTGGCCAGCGGATCAAGGGTGCCGGTGTGGCCGGCTTTCTCGGCCCCCAGCAGCCATTTGGCTTTTTGCAATGCATCATTGCTCGACAGGCCAAGTGGCTTGTCGAGCAGCAAAACCCCATGCACGGCCCGCCTGCTGGCGCGTATTTTTGGGCTGGCCTGGCCCCTGCGCTTTTCGATCACATGTGAATTGCTGCCCCCCAAGGGGGCCTTTGCACCCTCAGGCGGCCCGGCGATATGCATATCAGTCGTCTTTGGCCCGGGAGGACACGGCTCGCGCGATCAGGGCGTTCATGTCGGCAGCACGCTCGCTGGTGCGATCGAACACAAAATGCAGGCTAGGCACGGTGTGAATACGCAGGCGCTTAAAAAGCCCTGAGCGCAAAAAACCGGCGGCCTGGTTCAAGCCCTCCTGGCAGGCAGCGCTGTCGCCTTGCAGCAGGCTGAAAAAAACCTTGGCATGGGCATAGTCGGGGGTGACCTCGACGCCTTGAATCGTCACCATTCCAACCCGCGGGTCTTTGAGCTCGCGCGCGATCAGCTCGGTCAGATCACGCTGGATCTGGTCGGCCACCTTGAAGCCCCGGTTGGGCGTACTGGATTTTTTGCGCACAGCTCAGCTCAAGCACGATTACAGGGTTCGGGCGATTTCGCGAATTTCATAAAACTCCAGCAGGTCGCCTTCCTGGATGTCGTTGTAATTTTTGATATTCAAGCCGCACTCGAAGCTCTCTTTGACCTCTTTGGCATCGTCCTTGAATCGCTTGAGCGATTCAAGCTCGCCCGTGAAAACCACCATGTTGTTACGCAGCAAGCGCAAGCGCGCAGAGCGCCGCACCACGCCGGCCGTGACCATGCAACCAGCAATCGAGCCGATCTTGGAGACCTTGAACACCTGCCGGATTTCAGCTGTCCCGATGACTTCTTCTTTCTTCTCGGGCGTCAACATGCCCGACATGGCGGCTTTCAACTCATCAACGGCGTCGTAAATGATGTTGTAGTAACGAATGTCGACACCATTGTTTTCAGCAAGTTTGCGCGCGCCAGCGTCGGCCCGGGTGTTGAAGCCGATGATGACCGCTTTTGAGGCAATCGCCAGATTGACGTCGGATTCGCTGATGCCACCCACAGCCGTGTAGACCATCTGCACCTTGACCTCGTCGGTAGACAGTTTGACCAGCGACTGCGCCAGCGCTTCTTGCGAGCCCTGCACATCGGCCTTGACGATGATGGGCACCATTTTGATTTCGCTCGCAGCCATGTCGGCAAACATGTTTTCGAGTTTGGCCGCCTGCTGCTTGGCCAGTTTGGTATTGCGGAACTTACCCGCCCGGTAGGTGGCGATTTCACGGGCACGCCGTTCATCAGACATCACCATGAACTCGTCTCCCGCCTGCGGGACTTCGGTCAGGCCCTGGATCTCGACCGGAATCGACGGCCCCGCAGTTTTGATCGTCCGGCCATTTTCATCCAGCATCGCGCGCACCCGGCCGTAGGTGGAGCCAGCAAGCACGATGTCACCGGCCTTGAGGGTGCCAGACTGCACCAGCACAGTAGCCACCGGGCCGCGACCCTTGTCAAGCTGGGCCTCGATCACCAGGCCCTTGGCCATCGCGTCCACCGGGGCGCGCAACTCAAGCACCTCGGCCTGCAGCAACACCTGCTCGAGCAGGGCATCAATGCCCTGTCCGGTTTTGGCAGAGACGGAAACAAAGGGCGAATCGCCACCAAATTCTTCCGGCACCACTTCTTCGACCACCAACTCGTTTTTGACACGCTCGGTGTTGGCATCTGGCTTGTCAATTTTGTTGATCGCCACCACGATGGGCACTCCGGCCGCCTTGGCATGTTTGATCGCCTCACGGGTTTGCGGCATCACGCCGTCATCGGCGGCCACCACCAAGATGACGATGTCGGTGGCCTTGGCACCGCGCGCCCGCATGGCCGTGAAGGCCTCGTGACCCGGGGTGTCGAGGAAAGAGATCATGCCGCGAGCCGTCTCCACATGGTAGGCGCCAATATGCTGGGTGATGCCGCCGGCCTCACCCGAGGCCACCTTGGCGCGGCGAATGTAATCCAGCAGCGAGGTTTTACCGTGGTCAACGTGGCCCATGACAGTCACCACCGGCGCTCTTTGCAGGGACTCCGACTGCTGCTGCTGCTGCACCTCGTCGTCGGTGAAAGCCTCCGGATCATCCAGGGCGGCAACAATCGCCTTGTGGCCCATTTCTTCAACCACGATCATGGCCGTGTCCTGATCCAGCGGCTGGTTGATGGTGACCATCTGCCCCAGCTTCATGAGGTGCTTGATAACCTCAGAGGCCTTGACCGCCATCTTGTGCGCAAGCTCTGCCACCGTGATGGTCTCGGGCACATGGACCTCGATGACCCGGACCTCTGCCGGTGCCGCCTGGCTTGCATGGTCATCACGGTCACGGTCTGTGCCAGTGCGCCGCCCGCGCGGCCCACCGCGCCAGTTGCTGGCCCGGCCAGCGCCGGCGCCGGTGTCGCCGCGGGTGGGAATCGCCCTCTTTTTGGCTGGGTCGCCAGCCCAGCTACTCGACAGCTTGGCTGATTTGACTTCTTTGCCAGCACCGGCTGGCGTTGTTGCTGCGGCCGCACCTGGCGCACCAGCACGGGCGGGTTTGCTCGCCACAGTACCCGCAGCAGGCTTGTGCAGGGTTCCTTTGAGGCCGGTTTTGGCGGCATCTACAGCGCCAGGCTTGACCGCCGGTTTGACTTCTTCTGGCTTCTTCGGGGGGGGGGCTTTTTTTCCCGGTGCCGACATCATGACCCGGATGGCCGCGGCTTCGGCTTCAACCTTGCGTCGCCGCTCGCCAAGATCGGCGGCGCGTGCGGCGTCCTCGTCGGCCCTGACCTTGGCAGCCACAGCAGCGCTAGCGCGCTCTTCAACCAGCGTTTTGGCGAGGGCCTCGGCCTTGCTGGCTGCGGCTTGGGTTCGGGCGGCGGCGATGCTACTGGACTCTGGCTCTCCAGCCTGGCCGTCAGCGGGCTTGGGCTGATTGGCAGCAGCCTCGGCCGCAATCAGTTCGGCGGCTTTGCGGCTGGCCATTTGCTCGGCCGCTTCCTGTGCCCTGGCCTCCAATGATTCACGCTGCCGCCGTCGCTCTGCGAGCTCTTCTTCCTGACGCCGTATCAATTCGGCTTGCCGGCGCGCTTCTTCTTCGCGGCGAGCGAGCTCAGCGGTGTCCAACAAGGGAACTGCTGGGCTTTCTTGCTCGGGCGTGTTGCCAGCGTCTTCCGGGGCTGACTCAGCACCGTCCTCACGCCGCACAAAGGTGCGTTTCTTGCGCACCTCGACTTGAATTGTCCGGGCCTTACCGCTCGCATCAGCCTGCTTGATCTCGCTGGTCGACTTCTTGACCAGTGTGATTTTCTTGCGCTCAGTGCTCGCAGTGCCATGGCTGGCCTGAAGATAGACCAGCAGGCGCTGCTTGTCAGACTCGGTGAGCTTGTCTGAGACAGCGGTTTTGACAACCCCGGCAGATTTGAGCTGGTCGAGCAGGGTCTCACTTGATTTTTTGAGCTCTGTTGCAAACTCGGCGACGGTCATACTGGACATTTCTTATCTAACCTTTGGGTTCGGCCGCGAAAGCCCGGTCGGGCTTAGGGCGGCCATCACTAAATATATTTTTTCATGACAATAACTTCATGCGTCAGAGGCGGCTTCATTGGCAAACCAATGCTCCCGCGCTCTCATGATGATGGCCCGGGCCTGCTCTTCGGTGTGCCCAGTGAGGTCGGTGAGTTCATCAACCGCCAAATCGGCGAGATCATCCAGGGTGTGCACACCGCCGTCTGCGAGCTTGACGATCAGCTCGGGGGTGAGCCCGGTGAAGTCGCGCAGGTCTTGTGATACCTCTGCGCCGCTTTCTTCACGCGCTATTTCCATGGTCAACAAGGCGTCTTTAGCCCGTGCGCGCAATTCATTGACCGTGTCTTCGTCAAAGCTTTCGATCTCCAGCATTTCCTCAAGAGGCACATAGGCCACCTGCTCCAGGCTGGTAAATCCCTCGGCAATCAGCAGATCGGCGATTTCTTCGTCAACATCGAGCTTGTCCATGAACAAGCGACGCCCAGAATCAACCTCGCCAGCCTGTTTTTCTGCCGACTCGGCAGCGTCCAGAATATTGATCTTCCAGCCTGTGAGTTCAGCTGCCAGACGGACGTTTTGGCCACCACGGCCAATGGCGATGGCCAGATTTTCTTCATCAACCACCACGTCCATGGCATGCCGCTCCTCGTCCACCACAATCGACGAGACATTGGCCGGCGCCAGTGCACCAATCACAAACTGGGCCGGGTCATCGCTCCAGAGCACGATATCCACCCGCTCGCCAGCCAGCTCGTTGGTGACGCCGTTGACCCGCGTGCCACGCACGCCGACACAGGTACCGATCGGGTCAATCCGCTTGTCATGTGAAAGCACCGCAATTTTGGCGCGCGAGCCGGCGTCCCGTGCACAAGACTTGATCTCGAGCAGGCCCTGCTCGATCTCGGGCACTTCCTGGCGAAACAGCTCAGTCATGAATTCAGGCGAAGAGCGCGACAAAATAATCGGGGCTCCTCGCAGGGTCAGGTCAACCTCCATGATCATGGCGCGGACCCGGTCACCGGTACGCAGGTTTTCTTTGGGGATCATCTCGCCTCGGCGCAACCGACCCTCAACCCGCCCGCTCTCGACAATGATGTCGCCCTTGTCCATGCGCTTGACCGTACCGACGAAAATTTTGTCACCGCGCGACATGAAGTCATTGAGCAGCATTTCACGCTCTGCATCGCGAATTTTTTGCAGAATCACCTGTTTTGCCGCCATCGCACCAATGCGGCCAATGGGCACCGATGGCACGGCTTCTTCTATGTACTCGTCAAGCTCGATATCGTCGATTTGCTCCTTGGCCTCAAACAGCAGAATTTCCTGGTCTGGCAGCTGTAAACCGGCTTCATCCGGCACCACATGCCAGCGCCGAAAGGTTTCGTAGCTGCCGCTGTCGCGGTCAACCACAACCCGAATGTCGACCTCACCCGGGTAAAGTTTTTTCGTGGCCTGGGCCAGGGCGGCCTCAACAGCCCCAAACACCACATCGCGCTCGACGTTTTTCTCACGCGAGATGGCGTCCACCAGCATTAACATTTCTCGATTCATGCCAAGACTCTCCTATATCAACTCAACTCAATTCAACTTAATTCAGATTCATCGGCACCAGGCGCGCCACTGAGCCCGCCCCGACCCTTGAAACTGACGATGGGCGCCAAACGCGCTTCGCGTATTTCTTCCTGGGTAAACCCCAGCACCTGCAGCGGCGCGGCCAGGCGTTTTTTGCTCACCCTCTGCCCCGGTTTGACCACGGGCTCGTCAGCCCAAACAATTTGCCATGAAGCTGCGCTGCCAACAACTTTGCCGCGCTCCAGCCTGCCACGAAATTTTTTTCGACTCGCGCTGGTCAAGCCCTGCGCCGCCGCACCCATCGCCGCCTTGAGCGTGATGTCAATCACCCGACCCACAAAACGCTCAAAATCCTGCTCGTGGCGCAGGGGTCGGTCAATGCCAGGCGATGACACTTCCAAACGTTTGTACTCTATGCCATCCACCTCAAGGGCGAACTGCAGTTGCCGGGTCACTTTTTCACAATCCTCAATCGTTACGAGTTGCTCGCTGTCTGAACCGCCCTGAACCTGCGACCACGGCAGGTCGATCGTGATGCGCAGCAGGCCACCGGCGGACCGGTCGGTGGCCACCAAGTCATAGCCCAGCCCGGCCACGGTTTGCTCAACAATTTCCGTCAGAGGCACGTTTACTTAGGTAAAAAACAAAATAAAAGGCCAAAAAAAACGGGCGGTGATAACCCGCCCGCTTGGCCGTGAAAATCGGATTCTACCCCTATTCGTACGCCCAACCCGTTGATTCTGAATCGTTTCTCACTGGCCTTGCTCGTCAGTGCGCCGGTTTGAGGCGAAACGAGTTGCGCGGCAAATCTCCCGCCAGACGCTGGGTAGGCTCGAAAATCCGGCTGATGGAAACTCTCGGTTAAGCAACCGAGGCGAGCAACTGGCGGGTGTAATCATGCTGAGGCGCTTGGAACAATTGTTCGCAGGCTCCGGACTCGACGACCTCACCGTCTTTCATCACGAGCACCTGGTGCGCCATGGCCCGGATCACGTCCACATCATGTGTGATGAGCAAATAGCTCAGGCCCCGCTCTCGTTGCAGGCGCTGCAACAAGCCGAGAACCTGTTTTTGGATGGTCACATCGAGCGCGCTGGTTGGCTCATCGAGCACCAGGACGTCTGGCTTGATGATCAGGGCTCTGGCAATCGCCAGGCGCTGGCGCTGGCCACCCGAAAATTCATGCGGGTAGCGTCGCAGCAGTGCAGCTTCGTCCCCATCCAGGGCCATGCCGACATCGCGCAGTGCCGCCAAAACAAACTCTCGCCGTGCTTGCACGCTCAGCCCGGGCTCATGAACCAGCAGGCCCTCCCCGACGATTTCTTCAACTGTCAAACGAGGCGACAAAGAAGAGAACGGATCTTGAAACACCACCTGCACCATGCGCCGCATGCGCTGGTTTTGCTGTGCGTTCACGCCCCAGGGGCTCGCCCCGACTTGCAACTCACCAGAGCTCGGCAGCAAACCCAGCAAAGCCAGCGCCAGGGTTGATTTGCCCGAGCCGGATTCACCAATGACACCCAAAGTCTGCCCCGCCTGAATCGCAAAATTTGCGCCCTGCACAGCGACAAATTCACCCTGCCCAAACCAGCCCGCCATACCCGGGCGCGGCACGGCATAGCTCACCCGCAAATTGCTGGCTTGTGCCAGCAGGGCAGGCGCATCGCTTGCTGGCGGCTCTGCCACATCCCGCTCGGGGCGACTCTCAAGCAGCCGTCGGGTGTAGGCATGGCGAGGTTGGCCAAAAACCTCTGGCACTGTGCCCTGCTCCACCACATACCCGTTCTCCATCACCAGCACCCGGTCCGCAAAGCGGCGCACCAGGTTCAGGTCGTGGGTAATCAGTAAAACAGCCATGCCATTTTTTCTTTGCAAATCAGCGATCAGATCCAGAATCTGGGCGCGCAGGCTCACGTCCAGGGCCGTGGTCGGCTCATCGGCCAGCAACAGCCGCGGCTGGCAGGCCAGCGCCATGGCAATCATGGCGCGCTGGCGTTGGCCGCCGCTGAGTTGGTGCGGGTAGGCGCTGGCACGCCGAGCTGCTTCAGTGATACCGGTTTGGGTAATCAGCTCGATGGCTTTGGGCCAGGCCTGCTGCCGCGACAAACCCATTTTGAGCTGCAACACCTCGACAATTTGCTCGCCCACGCTCAACAGGGGGTTGAGCGCGGTCATGGGCTCCTGGAAAATCATGGCAATGTCCTGCCCGCGCAGGGCCCGCAGGGCGCGCTCGGGCATGGCCAGCAAATCTTGGCGATCAAAGACAGCGCTGCCGACCACTGTGGCGTCTTGTGCCAACCGCAACAGGCTCAGGGCAGTGACTGTTTTGCCCGATCCTGATTCGCCCACCAAAGCAACTTTTTCTCCTGGCTCGACGGCAAAGTCAATGCCGTGCACCACCTCATGGCCGCCAAACGCAACCCGCAAACCACTCACACTGAGTAGAGGCGAGCTCATCGGTCGGCCTTGCGCGGATCGAGCGCATCGCGCAGCGCGTCGCCCATGAAAGTCAGCAACAAGAGTGTCAGCACCAAGACCAAAAAAGTGGACAAAGAAATCCACCAGGCGTCGATGTTGTTCTTGCCCTGCGAAAGCAGCTCGCCCAGTGATGGCGTACCAGGCGGCACACCGAGGCCCAGAAAATCAAGCGAGGTGAGCGCCAGAATCGCACCGCTCATGCGAAATGGCAAAAAGGTAACTACCGGCGTGAGGCTGTTGGGCAGCACATGCCGGCGGATGATCTGCCAGTTGCTCACCCCTAAGGCTCGCGCTGCGCGTACATAGTCGAGCTGCCGGTTGCGCAAAAACTCGGCCCGCACATAGTCTGACAAACCCATCCAGCCAAACAGGCTCAGCAGCAGCAGCAGCAGCCCCAAGCTAGGCGCAAACACGGCGCTGAAGATGATCAGCAGATACAACTCGGGCATGGCGCTCCAGATTTCAATGAAACGCTGAAACGCCAGGTCTGTCTTGCCACCAAAAAACCCCTGTAGGGCGCCAGTGAGCACGCCCAGAACAGTACCCGTGAAGGTCAGCGCCAAGGCAAACAGCACACTGACCCGAAAGCCATAGATCAGCTGGGCCAGCAGGTCGCGTCCACGGTCATCGGTGCCCAGCCAGTTCTCGCTGCTGGGTGCCGAGGGGTTGGGTGATTTGGCAAAGTAGTTGAGAGTTTTCGGCCCATAGGGGTTGGGCGCATAGAGTGCCCAATTGCCGGGCTCGCTCAGGCGCTGCCGAATGAATGGGTCAAGGTAATCGGTTGGCGTCTGGAAGTCTCCGCCAAACACAGTTTCAGGGTAACTTTGAATCACCGGCGTGTAAAACTGCCCTTGGTAGCGCACCAGCAGGGGGCGGTCGTTGGACACCAACTCTGCTGCCAGGCTGAGCAGCACCAGCAAACAAAAACAAACCAGGCTCCAGTAGCCCAGGCGGTTGCGCCGGAACCGGCCCCAGGCTCGGCGCGCGGGCGAATTGCCAGGCCGAGCCAGGAATTTTGTGTTGCTCTCAGTCGAACTTGACACGGGGATCCACCCAAACATAAGACAAATCAGACACCAGCTTGGTGACCAGACCGATCAGGGTAAAGAAGTACAAGGTTCCCAGCACCACCGGGTAGTCACGCCGAATCACGCTCTCGTAACTCAGCAGGCCCAGACCATCGAGCGAAAACAGGGTCTCGATCAGCAGCGAGCCGGTAAAAAAGGCGCCAATAAAAGCCGCGGGAAAACCGGTGATGATCGGAATCAAAGCGTTGCGGAACACATGTTTCCAAAGCACCTGGCGCTCATCGAGGCCCTTGGCGCGTGCGGTCACCACATACTGCTTGCGAATTTCCTCCAGAAAGGCATTTTTCGTGAGCATGGAAGTAACCGCAAAACTGCCCAACACCATGGCTGTCACCGGCATGGCGATGTGCCACAGGTAGTCAACCACCCGCGCGCCCCAGGTGAGCTCATCCCAGTTGCTGGAGGTCAACCCGCGCAGCGGAAACCACTGTAACTGCCCACCGAACACCACCAACAAAGCCACCCCCAGCACAAAACCTGGTATCGCATAGCCCAGCATCACCAACAGCGTGGTGACCAGGTCAAAGCGCGATCCAGCGCGCACCGCCTTGGCCACGCCCAGCGGCACGGCGACCAGGTAGCTGATAAAGAAAGTCCACAGCCCCAAGCTGATAGAGACCGGCAGCTTTTCGTAGATCAGTTGCGCCACGTCTTTGTTTTGGAAAAAACTCCGGCCCAGATCGAAGCGGGCGAATTGCTTCACCATCTGGACAAAGCGCTCGTGCGCCGGCTTATCAAAGCCATACAAGGCCTTGATTTGCTCGATGCGTTTTGGGTCAACCCCCTGTGAGCCACGGTAAGCCGAGCCAGCGCCCTCAGCCCCCTGCCCGCTGCCGGCCCGGGACTCGGCCAAATATTGCTCGACCGGTCCGCCTGGCACAAACTGGATCACCACAAAGGTCACCAACAGCACGCCCAGCAGGGTGGGCACCATCAGCAACAGCCGCTTGAGGATGTAAGTCAACATGCTTATTTAGCCCACCAGGTGTCAATGGCCCACCCCTCGCCAGCCGCGTAGGGGGGCATGGCGGGCGGCCCCTGCAGGCGCCAACTGTTGTAGGCCATGCGGTGCGTTCCAGCGGCCCACTGGGGAATCAGGATGTGGCTGTGGCTGATGACGCGCTCCAGGGCACGACAGGCGGGCAACAACTCGGCTCGGGTGCGGGCTGCAGTCATGGCGCCAATCAAGGCGTCAACCGCTGGGCTCTTGATGCCAGACATGTTGCCGGAATCTTCCACGTCGGCGGCTTTAGAGCCAAACAAGTCGGCATATTCCTGCCCGGGGTTGTGGGTGCCACCATAGGCCAGCGAAGTGATGTCGAACTCGAATTTTTGTAAACGCTGCTGGTACAAGGCAAAGTCCACCGGACGGAACTTCAGCGCAATACCGAGTTTTTCGAGGTTTCTGGCCCAGGGCGTGACCACCCGGGCACCGGCTTCGTTGCTGTCTAGGTACTCAATCACGAAAGTCTCACCGCGCGCGTTTTTCAAAACGCCATCGCGCACCTCCCAGCCAGCGGCTTTCAGCAGGGCCTGGGCCTGGCGCAAATTGCCGCGCAGGCTCTGCTGGCCGTCGGTGCGTGGTGGCACTGTCATATTGCCAAAAACGGCGCCGGGCACCTCGCTGCGCCAAGGCTCCAGCAGGGCCAACTCTGAAGCCTCGGGCAGGCCACTGGCCTGGCAATCGGTGTTGCCAAACAAGCCATTGACGCGCTGGTAGGCGTTGTAAAACATTTGCCGGTTCATCCACTCGTAATCGAGCGCCAGACCCAGCGCTTGGCGCACCCTGTGGTCTTTAAAACGTTCGCGCCGGGTGTTGAGCACATAGCTCTGAAAACCGGAGGGCAGGCGGTGCCGGAACTCAGTCTTGACCAATTCGCCACTGTCAAACCGCTTGCCGGTAACGCGCCGGGCCCAATCGCCGGCCGAAAAAAACCGCATCAAATCAAACTCGCCGGCCTTGAGCGCTTCGAGACGGGCGGTGTTGTCTTTGTAGATCTTGACAGTGATGCGCTCAAAATTGTGACTGCCCCGCTTGACATTGAGCTCCCTGGCCCAGTAGTTGGCGTCGCGCACATAGGTGATGTCTTTGCCAAAACGCACCGGTCCAATCCGGTAAGGGCCGCTGCCAATTGGGATATCCATCACCACTTTGTCAAAAGACTTGGCGACGCCGTTCTCCACACCCCACTGTCGGCTAAAGACTGGCAAACCGCCCACCCGCAGCGGCAATTCTCGGTTGGCCTTGCGAAAACGGTAGCGCACGGTGAGCTCATCGACCACCTCGGCTGCAGCCACATCTTCAAGCAGGGTTTTATAGGCCGGCGAGGTGTACGGCCCCACCAAAGTGTCAAAGCTGTGTTTGACATCTGCAGCCAGCACCGGGTCGCCGTTGTGGAACCTGGCCTGCGGGCGCAGCTTGAAGGTAGCACTCAGGCCGTCTGCTGCAACCTCGACATCGCTGGCCAATAGCCCGTAGCCAGCGGCGGTCTCGTCAAGGGCGCCAGTCAGCAGGGCGTCAAACAGCATGTCCGAGAGATAGGCCGGGGCCGATCCCTTCATGGTGAAGGGGTTGTACTTGTCAAATGTCGAAACCCGCAGATTGCTCACCAGTCGCAACTCGCCCCGCTTCGGAGCTTGCGGATTGACGTAATCGAAATGGGAGAAGTTGGCCGGGTATTTCAAATCGCCCCACAGCGCATAGCCGTAGGCCGCCCAAGCGGGGCCAACCAGGCTCAGGCATAAAAAAAACAAGAAACCGCGCATGCGACAATTCTGCATCAATTCACCGCTGAGATTTTGAGGACGATATGGGTTTCCTGAACGGCAAAAAAATACTGGTCACCGGCGTCCTTTCCAACAGGTCGATTGCCTACGGTATCGCTCGCGCCTGCCACCAGCAGGGCGCCGAATTGGCCTTCAGCTATGTGGGGGAACGCTTCAAGGAGCGCACCACCGAATTCGCGGCAAATTTCGGCTCCAGCTTGATTTTTGACTGTGACGTGGGCGACGATGCACAAATCGACCAACTGTTCACTGACCTGTCGGGTCACTGGCCCATCTTTGACGGCCTGGTACACAGCATCGGCTATGCCCCGCGCGAAGCCATTGCCGGTAATTTTCTTGACGGTTTGACGCGGGAAAACTTCCGCATCGCCCATGACATCAGCGCTTACAGCTTTCCGGCCATGGCCAAAGCCGCACTGCCCTACCTGAGCGCTCGGGCCTCCCTACTGACCCTGACCTACCTGGGCGGGGTCAGGGTGGTGCCCAGTTACAACACCATGGGGCTGGCCAAGGCATCGCTGGAGTCGGCGGTGCGCTACCTGGCAGAGGCGGTGGGTTCGCGCGGTATTCGGGTCAACGGACTGAGCGCCGGAGCCATCAAAACCCTGGCTGCCAGCGGCATCAAAGACTTTGGCCGACTGCTGGCAATCTCGGCGAGTGCCTCGCCCTTGCGCCGCAATGTGACGATTGATGAGGTCGGCAATGTGGCCGCTTTTCTGCTCAGCGACCTGGCCTCAGGCATGACCGGGCAGATTTCTTATGTCGACTGTGGCGTCAGCCAGACCGCTGTGGCGGTGGTCGAGGCCCCTTAGGTCGCCGACCCGGCGCGGGCGTTGTCCGCAGCAGGATCTGTCAAGCGCTCAGGGGAGCACACAGTCGGCAAAGTAGTGCACCTTGCCATCGTCGCCAACTTCTTCCACCAGGCCGTGAATATCGCTCTCGAAGCCCGGGCATTTGGCGTTGAACTCGCGCGAGAACTTGAGGTATTCCACAATTTTGTGGTTGAACACCTCGCCCGGAATCAGTAGCGGAATGCCAGGCGGATAGGGGGTGACCAGACCAACAGTCACACGGCCTTCCAGGTGGTCAATCTCGACCCGCTCGGTCTTGCGCAGCGCAATGTGCGCGTATGCGTCACTCGGCTTCATGGCCGGCGTGAGGTCGCTCAAGTACATCTCGGTGGTGAGGCGGGCAATGTCGTACTTGGCATACAGGGCATGGATGTGTTGGCACAAGTCGCGCAGACCCATGGGCTCATAGCGGGGGTGCTTTTGGCAAAACTCGGGCAGGATGCGCCACATGGGCTGATTTTTGGCGTAATCGTCCTTGAACTGCTGCAGCGCAGTCAGCATGCTGTTCCAGCGGCCCTTGGTGATGCCAATGGTGAACATAATAAAAAAACTGTACAACCCAGTTTTTTCTACCACCACGCCGTGCTCGGCCAAAAATTTGGTCACCACGCTGGCCGGGATGCCAGTGGCGGAAAACCTGCCATTGAGGTCCATGCCAGGCGTCACGATCGTCGACTTGATCGGGTCGAGCATGTTGAAGCCAGCTGCCATTTTCCCAAACCCGTGCCAGTTCACCCCGGCCTTGGCGTTGGGAGACTCCCCCTTGATGATCCAGTTGTCGGCCCGCCCAATACCCTCCTCAATGGTGATATCCGGGCCCCACACCTTGAACCACCAGTCATCACCATATTCTTCATCTACCTTGCGCATGGCGCGCCGAAAGTCCAGCGCCTCGGCAATGCTCTCCTCGACCAAAGCCGTGCC
>CAMATS010000023.1 GCA_945861195.1 Rhodoferax sp. OV413 | reverse complement strand
TCGGGCATTGCCTTGGCCGAAATCGTTTCAGGGTTTTGCCGGCTGCAGCGTGAGGCACAGATCACCGACTCCCAATACCGGCAACTGAAATCCCTGCTTTTAGCCGATGTGGAGGATGCAGCCATCTGCGACCTGACACCCATGGTGTTGGCGCGGGCCATCTCCAGCCTAGAGGCCAGCGTACTGCGTGGGATGGATGCCATCCACATCGGCAGCGCCTTGGTGCTGGAGGCCGAGCTTTTTGTCACATCAGATCAACGCCAATTGGTGGCAGCGCAACGCTGCGGCCTGCGAGCGGTGTCGGTCTGACCCAGTCCCAAGCCCTATTCCCAGGTCCTATCCCCAAGCCCTATCCCCAAACACCATGATCAAGAGAACCCTGTTTAACGCCGAGCACGAGGCATTTCGTGACAGTTTCGAGCGCTTCATGGCGCGCGAAATTGCGCCTTTTCATGCGGCTTGGGAGGAGCAGGGCTATGTCGACCGGGCAGTCTGGCACAAGGCAGGAGCCAACGGCTTTTTGGGCATGAGCCTGCCAGAGCAGTATGGCGGCGCCGGTGCCGACAAACTTTACTCGGTGCTGCAGTTCGAGGCGCTGGCTGCAGCGGGCTTTACGGGCATTGGCTTTGGCCTGCACAACGAAATCGTGGCGCCCTACCTGCTCAACTACGGCACCGATGAGCAAAAACAGCGGCTGCTGCCGCGCTTGGCCTGTGGCGACATGGTTGGCGCCATCGCCATGAGTGAGCCCGCGGCCGGCTCTGACCTGCAGGGCATCCGGGCCACGGCCTTGGTGCAGCCCGATGGCAGCTACCTGCTCAAGGGCAGCAAGACTTTTATCACCAACGGCTGGCACGCTGACCTGGTGATCGTGGTGGCCAAGACCCAGCCTGATGCAGGCGCCAAGGGCACCAGCCTGCTGCTGGTGGAGCGCGGCATGCCGGGCTTTGCGGTGGGGCAGCGGCTGAAAAAGCTGGGCCTGAAGGCGCAGGACACCTCGGAGCTGTTTTTTGACAATGTGCGCGTGCCGGCGGCTAATTTGCTGGGCGGGCCGGCGCAATTGAACCGGGGCTTTATTTGCCTGATGGAGCAGCTGCCCTGGGAGCGGCTGCAGATTGCCATCACTGCGGTGGCGGCCGCGCAAGCCGCGATTGACTGGACCGTGACCTATGTCAAGGAGCGTCAGGTATTTGGCCAGGCGGTGGCGGCGTTCCAGAACACCCGCTTTACGCTGGCCGAACTGCAGACCGAGGTGCAGGTGGCGCGGGTGTTTGTGGACAAATGCATTGAGCTGCTGATGACCGAGGCGCTCGACACCGCCACCGCCAGCATGGCCAAGTACTGGTGCAGTGATTTGCAATGCAAGGTAATGGACGCCTGCGTGCAGCTGTTTGGCGGCTATGGTTATATGTGGGATTACCCCATTACCCGTGCCTATGCCGATGCCCGGGTTCAGCGCATTTACGGCGGCACCAATGAGATCATGAAAGAAGTGATCACCCGCGCCATGGGCCTGGGCGGCAAGACTGGCTGATTGGTATGGGCACGCCGGCCTGCCCGAGCCCCGACCGATTGGGGAATGACGGGCTGGGCTGGCGCTGGCTTATTGTTGCTCCAGCAGCGCCGATATTTGTTGGTCTTTGGCCAGCCAAAGCTGATGTGCCCACTGCTGGCAGGCCTGGCGCACCTTGGCATCGCCGGCGTAATCAGCGCCAATCAGCGGGGCTGGTACGGGCAGAGCCTGAATGCGCACAATCACCTGCGGCACCTGGGCGCTGAGAAACTGCCAAAAATCAGGAGCACCCCCGGGGTAAACAATGGTGATGTCGAGAACCGCCTCAAATTTGTGGCCCATGGCGTTCAGGGCCAGCGCCATGGCGCCAGTTTTAGGCTTGAGCAGGTGCCGGTAGGGCGACCGTTGGGCTTGGTGTTTGGCCCTGCTGAAGCGCGTGCCTTCCGGAAAATTCATCACGCTGGTGGGAATCAGCGCAAACTTCTCGCAGGCGCGGCGCGTGGTTTCTTGGTCTCGCCCGCGCATCTCGGGGTGTTGCTTCAAATAGGCCTCGCTGTGCCGCTGCATGAATGGAAAATCCAGCGCCCACCAGGCCAGGCCCATCACTGGCACCCAGATCAGCTGCTGCTTGAGAAAAAATTTGAGCAGAGGGATACGCCGGTTCAGCAGGTGCTGCAGAACCAAAATATCCACCCAGGACTGGTGATTGCAGGAGACCAGATACCAACCGCCAGGCCGCAGTCCGTCTTGGCCCTGCACATCCCAAAGGGTGCGTTGGGTCAGTCGCATCCAGGCGCTGTTGCCAGCAATCCAGGCCTCGGCGATGCGCAGCAGCAGCGGGTCAACCACCAGCCGTACCCGCTTCAGTGGCAGCAACCTCAGCATCGAAAACAGCAGCAGCACCGGCACCCAAAACAGGCAATTAGCCAGCAACAGGAAACCAGCAAGCAGGCCGCGCAGCAGTGACAGCAGCGAAGGGTGCCGAGCCTGCGCCGAGTTCATCAGCCGCCCGGGTTTTGGTCGGGCGTGGCGATCGGTTCGAGCCCTGTGTATTGCGCCAGACAGGCCTGCAACTGCGCGAACTGCAGCGGCTTGGTCAAAAACCCGTTCGCCCCCGCAGCCAAAGACTGAGCCTGCGATTCCGCCATGGCGTCTGCGGTCAAAACAAGCACAGGCAAGCTGGCAACCTTGCCTGGCATGGCCCGAATGGCGCGGGTTGCTGCGAGCCCGTCCATCACCGGCATGTTGATGTCCATCAGCACCAGATCAAACTCCTGTAAATGCAACTGCTCGAGCGCCATTTGACCGTTTTCAGATTCACTCACCAGGCAGCCCAGGCGCTGAAGAAAACTGACCGCCACCTGCCGGTTGACCAAATTATCTTCCACCAGCAACACCCGAGCCCGGTAGTCGGTAGAGCCGGGACGGGCGCAGGGTAGGGCGGGTACCGGGCCAGGCGCCAGGGCGCCGCTGCTTACAGCATGGCTTGGCGCCAGACCCAAGGCCGGGGATGGGTGCTGGGGCACTGCTGACAAATTGGTAGTCTGTACTCGCAGATGCAGGCTGAAGTTGCTGCCGTGGCCGGGGCGGCTTTTGACCCTAATCTTGCCCCCCATCAATTGGGCCAGCGACTGCGATATTTCCAGGCCCAGGCCGGCACCGCCATAGTTGCGCACCGGACCCATTTCGGCCTGTTGAAAGCGCTTGAACAGCTTGTCGATATCGGCCTGAGCAATGCCGATGCCGGTGTCTGTGACTTCAAATTCGAGTTCGACCGATTCAGCCGAGCTGCCCACCAGCCGCAGGCCGAGGCTGACCTGGCCCTTGTCTGTGAACTTGATCGCATTGCTCATCAGGTTGAAGAGCACCTGTTTGAGGCGGGTTTCATCGACCAGCACCCAGGGTGCCTCAGGTATTGGGAATACCAAGTCAAAACCGAGCCCTTTCCCCGCAGCCAAGGGCTCCATCAGGGCACCGATGTCACGGAGCAGCGAGCTTGGGCTGACCGGCGTGGGCCTGATGCTTATTTTTCCGGCCTGCAGGGCTGAAATATCCAAAATATCGTTCAACAGGGTCAGCAGGTGTTGGGCTGATTTTTGTGCCGTGTCAAGGTGACTGGCTTGCACACCGTCCAGCCGGGTGTGCCCAAGCGCCTCCAACATACCCATGAAACCGTTGAATGGTGTGCGCAACTCATGGCTCATATTGGCCAAGAACAGACTTTTGCTGCGGTTGGACTCCTCGGCGCGCGAGCTCGCCTCGCCAAGCTCCCGGGTCAGGGCCTGCAGCGCGAGGCGCTCTTTTTTTTGTGTCTGATACTGCTTGAAGAGCAAGCCCGCCAGCAAAAACAAAAGCAGCAACAGTGCGAAGGTCAGGGCAATGACTTCGTTCTGCTTGCTCAGCGCCTCGTCGGCTTGCCGGGCCAATTGCTGTGAGGTGACAGAGGCGGCCGCCAAACTCAGCGCCTGAAAAGCCGGGCCTAGGGTGTCGAGGCTGCCAGCCAAGGTTGTCAAGGCAGTCGGCTCGATCGGCTGCATCGACATGACCCGGCTGCTTTGCTGGACCAGATCCTGCAACCGGGGTATCAGGGCCAGGTACTCGGAGCGTTGGCTGAGAACTTCGATGCTGGGGTTGTTTTGCAGCAGCTCAAGGCGACTTAAAAAAATCTGATGTCTGAGGGTCAGCCCTTCAAGGTCAATGGGCTGTAGGCTTTGTTCAGCCAAAGCGACTGCTTGTCGAAACCGCAAAAACTCGCGCTCGGCTTGGTGGGTCATCGAAATAACCGAGTCCAGCGGCCGGCTGGTTTGCTGAATCAGTCTGTTTCTTTGTTCGAATTCGCCGATCAGCAAGGCGGCTATACCCAGCGCCACCGCCAATGCCACGCCCACCAACCAGACCACATAGCGTCTGTCGCCATGGTTTGTCATGGGCCCGGGCCTACTCGACAGTCAAGGACTTGAGTTGCCAGGCCGAGCGCTCGTAGTACAGCGATGACTGCAGTTCTTTTTTGCTGTCGTAAGGGTAGACGATGAACAGCGGGCCCTTGGTCTGTATCGGGATCAGCGAATCATTCATTCGGTGGGCCAGAATCACATCATGCTTTGTGAGGTCGTCGATCGGAATGCTGGTTTGGTAATCGTTCAGCGCCACCGCCTTGAGAACACTTCCTGCCGCCCCGGCAGCAGCCAGCACATCCCGCAACAGAGGGCCAGTGAACTTGACCGATTGTTGGTACCAGGGGGTGAGGGTGGTGAAGCTGCGCTGCGGTAATTTTTCCAGCATGGCTAAGTCGAACACCGCAGCGTTACTGGTATTTTTCTCAGCCACTCGGCCGCTTAGGGTCAGAATGACCCGCCCCTCAGCCGGGGGCAGAGCATTCGCTGACAAGACGCAGGCCATCAGCAATGCCGCCGTCGCCAGGCGAGCCATCCTGCTCGTGGTTTTTGAGTTCATTTTTTCTCTCCCTGCTTAGCGTCCAAGGAGCATGTTTGCTTTGCCTCAGACGCCAACGATCATACGGCAGATGACTCTGGTTTTGGTCGTGTGGTTTGGGCTAAATCCCAGGCTGGTGCGCATCAGCACGCCGCCGGCGCAAGCGCAGCCGCAACCAGGCCTCACGCAACAGGGCTGCGCACAGCCACATCACCCAGCCACTGAAGAGCACATCGCTCAAAAAATGGCCGCCCTGGGCGATGCGAATCAGGCCGGCTGCCAGGCCTGCGAGCAGCCCCACTTTGAGCCAGCGGCGGCGGGTCGCGGCTGAGCCCAGCATGCCAACAGCCAGCAGACCAAAACCGGTGGCCGCATGCCCGCTGACAAAGGAGCAATTGCTGTCACACTGGCTTGAGGCAAGCAGGGCCGGCGAGAAACTGGCGGGGCCGCCAAAGACCTGTACATCGACCGGGCGGGCACGCCCCCAGCCCTCCTTGAGCAGGCCATTGACCACCAAGCCGTTGCCCAGCAACATCAGCAGGCCCAGCGCCAGCCAGCGGCGCCACCAGCGCAGCTGTATCGGGCCGGGGCGGCTTGTGCGCAAGAGCAACACCAGGCCGACCAAGGCCGAGGCCCGGCCAAACCAGGGCAGGGTCTCGTGAATCCAGCCGATGGCGGCAAACTGGTTGCCAACGAACTTGCCAACACCAACACCAACACCAACACCAGCACCAGCACCCGTACCTAGCCCAGGGGCCTGGTAAAAAAACCCGCTCACTGCGAGGTCAAGACCTGGCCAGATTGAAAACAGCAGCGCCAAGCCGAGAAAGCTGGCACCCAGCAAAAGCCATTCACGCTGGCGCGCCGGCCAAGGCTTACCCTGACGCCGGCTGTGGGCCGGGGCTGCGGGTGTTTGGGGGTCTTTGAACGCCATGCCCGTTTGATTCTATACAGGCCCTACACTCTGGGCCCATGTTTTGCGCCCCACCATGAACGCCCCGCTCGACGTTTCTTTTTTCGCCCGCGCCGCCAAGCCGCTGGGCAGTTACCGCAAATACTGGGCGGCACGCTTCGGCACGGCGCCCCTGCTGCCGATGAGCCGTCCCGAGATGGACAAGCTGGGCTGGGACAGCTGCGACATTGTGCTGGTCACCGGCGACGCCTATGTTGACCACCCGAGCTTTGGCATGGCAGTCATCGGGCGCATGCTCGAGGCCCAGGGTTTTCGGGTCGGCATCATTGCCCAGCCCGATTGGCAGAGTGCCGAGCCCTTCAAGGTGCTGGGTAAACCCAATTTGTTCTGGGGTGTGACCTCGGGCAACATGGATTCCATGATCAACCGCTACACCGCGGACCGAAAAATTCGTACCGACGACGCCTACACCCCGGGTGACCTGGCCGGCCGGCGGCCCGACCGGGCGGCCATCGTTTACAGCCAGCGCTGCCGTGAGGCTTTCAAGGACGTGCCGATTGTGCTGGGTGGCATTGAGGGCTCGCTGCGCCGTATTGCGCACTACGACTACTGGTCCGACAAGGTGCGCCGCTCGATTGTGGTGGACGCAAAATGCGATTTGCTGCTCTACGGTAACGCTGAGCGGGCAATTGTGGAGATCGCGCACCGGCTGGCCGCGCGCGAGCCGGTGGAGACCATCACCGATGTGCGCGGCACCGCCTTTGTGCGCAGGCCGGATGATGAGAGCGGGCGCGGCTGGTTCGAAATCGACTCGACCCAGGTGGATCTGCCGGGCCGGATAGAGGCCCAGGTCAACCCCTACCTCACCACCTCGGAGCAGGCGGCCGAGCAGGGCAGCAGCTGCGCCAAGGAAGATGCTACTAAAAATGTAGCTGAAACCCCAATAACGACGGGAGCTGAGGGCCGATTTGATGTGAAACCGGCTGCCAAGCCGGAGGCCATGCCAGCCAGCGTTCCAGCCGTGGCACCGCTGACCTTTTTTGCCAACCCGAACCTGCCCACGACCCAAGGCAAGCTCAAGGTGCCGCCGCGCGATCGCTCGGTGATCCGCTTGCCCAGCTACGAGCAGGTGCGCGCTGACCCGGTGCTGTATGCCCACGCCAACCGGGTGCTGCACCTGGAGACCAACCCCGGCAACGCCCGGGCCCTGGTGCAGGCCCATGGCGAGGGCGTGACCGCGCGCGATGTCTGGATCACGCCCCCGCCCATTCCACTGACCACCGCCGAGATGGACATGGTGTTTGACTTGCCTTACGCGCGCAGCCCGCACCCGGCCTATGCCGATGCGCTGGGCGGCCATGATGGCGTGACCAAGATCCCCGCCTGGGAAATGATCCGCTTCAGCGTGAACATCATGCGCGGCTGCTTTGGCGGCTGCACTTTCTGCTCGATCACTGAGCATGAGGGGCGCATCATCCAGAGCCGCTCGGAAGACTCGGTGATCCGCGAGATCGAGGACATCCGCGACAAGGTGCAGGGCTTTACCGGCACCATCTCCGACCTGGGCGGCCCCACCGCCAATATGTACCGGCTGGGCTGCCGCAGCCCCGAGATCGAGGCGGCCTGCCGCAAACCAAGCTGTGTTTACCCCGGCATCTGTTCCAACCTGGGCACTGACCACGCGCCACTGATCAAGATGTACCGGCGTGGCCGTGCGCTCAAGGGCATCAAAAAAATCCTGATCGGCTCCGGGCTGCGCTATGACCTGGCGGTGCAAAGCCCCGAGTACATCAAGGAACTGGTGACGCACCATGTGGGCGGCTACCTGAAGATAGCGCCAGAGCACACCCAGGCCGGGCCGCTGTCCAAGATGATGAAGCCCGGCATCGGCAGCTACGACAAGTTCAAAGCCCTGTTTGACAAGTTCAGCCTCGAGGCAGGCAAGAAGCAGTACCTGATTCCTTACTTTATTGCTGCCCACCCGGGCACCAGCGATGAAGACATGATGAACCTGGCACTGTGGCTGAAGAAAAACGGTTTTCGCGCCGACCAGGTGCAAACCTTCTACCCCAGCCCGATGGCCACCGCCACGGCCATGTACCACAGCAACAAGAACCCGCTGCGCAGAGTCGGGCGGGGCAGCGAGACCGTGGATGTCGTGCGCGGCGAGCGGCGCCGGCGCCTGCACAAGGCCTTTTTGCGCTACCACGATGCCAACAACTGGCCGCTGCTGCGCGAGGCGCTCAAGGCCATGGGCCGGGCCGATCTGATCGGCAACGGCCGGCATCACCTGATTCCGACCTTTCAGCCTTTGAGCGACGGCGGTTACACGAGTGCGCGGCGTAAGAACTCAACCGAGCCGGCACAGCGGCGGGCGCCTAATGGTGCGCTCACAACACCCGCGCCTGGAAGCATTCTGACCCAGCACACCGGTTTGCCACCACGTCCGGGAATCTCGACACGGGGTCGGTCCAGGCCGCGGCCTGGGTAGCCGACGGCCTGTTTCAGCCGGCTTTGGGCAGACCCGATAAGCCGCGCGCTGGCGTTTTGAGCAAGGCTCAGGCTGTCAGGTCAATGATGCGACCGGTCGTCTGGCCCTGGCTGTTTTTGCTGGGCTTGGCAGCAGCACCGTCTTTGCTCAGGGCTTGGTGCATGCGCACCAAGAAATCCTGGGTCGAAGGGGATAGGGCCTGCGATGTTGCCTCTGCACGGGGGCGCTCATAAGTGCTGGCCGCCTCGATCATGCGCGCCCGCAGCGTGCTTTGCGCCGACACCAGTTCTGCCTGGTCCGCCTGCGCCCGCTTGGTTTTGGCATCGGCCTGCGCTGACTGCGCCTGGCGCTGAGCCTGCCGCACGCGCTCGTACAGCATCAGCGTCTGAGCCGACGCGGTGGCGCTGTTGGTGGCGGTCAGGGCGGCCATCTAGGATTCAATGCAACGGGTTGTTAGCTAGGGTGCTTGTATTGCAGATTTGCTGCAGTCAGTTTACGCTTGATAGGAGCCTATTTCAAGCTTATTTCGCTACCTTCTTTCAATACCAGCGTCAATACCTGCTGTCGACATACTTGCGCTTGGCCGGAGCCAGGATAAAAACCGGGGCCCGCCTAGCGCCTGACAACTTCAAGCATTGAATTGCAAGGCCGCCAGGCCGGCGTAAACCCCGCCTTTGGCCACCAGTTCGGCGTGGGTTCCCTGCTCCACCAGTCGGCCTTGATCGAGCACCACGATGTGATCGGCTTTTTGGACCGTGGCGAGGCGGTGGGCAATCACCAGCGTGGTGCGGTCACGCATGGCCGACTCGAGCGCCGCTTGCACCATGCGTTCGCTCTCTGAATCCAGGGCGCTGGTGGCCTCGTCGAGCAGCAGCAGGGGCGGGTTTTTCAGCATGGCGCGGGCAATCGCAATACGTTGGCGCTGCCCACCCGACAAGCGCACGCCCCGCTCGCCTAAAAAGGTTTGGTAGCCTTCGGGCAGGGCGCGAATGAAATCGTCGGCAAAGGCGGCGGTGGCAGCGGCTTGAACCTCAGCGTCACTGGCGCCTGGCTTGCCGTAGCGGATGTTTTCGAGCGCGCTATTCGAGAAAATAACCGCATCCTGCGGCACGATGCCAATGCGCTGGCGCAGGTCTTGGAGGCTGAGCTCGGGGGTGGCAAGGCCGTCGAGCAGTATGCGCCCAGCCGCCGGATCGTAAAAGCGCAGCAACAACTGAAACACCGTGCTTTTGCCCGCCCCGCTGGGCCCGACGATGGCCACGGTTTGCCCCGGCTTGACGACCAGAGAAAAGTCCAGCAGGGCGGCCTGATTCGGGCGCGAGGGGTAGTGAAAGCGGATCGACTCAAAGGCCACCGAACTGCCCCCGCTGGGCACTGCACCGAACGCTGGTGCGGCAGGAGACTTGATGGGCGAGTGGCTGCCCAGCAATTCCATCAGGCGTTCGGTGGCGCCGGCGGCGCGCAGCAAGTCGCCATAGACCTCGCCCAAAATCGCAAAGGCACTGGCCAAAATAATGACATACACCACGGTTTGCCCCAGGTCGCCCGCGCTGATGCGCCCGGCCATCACCGCCTGCGTGCCCTGGTAGAGCCCCCACAGCAAGGCGGCAGAGGTGGCAATGATGATGAAGGCCACCAGCACCGAGCGGGCCCGCGTGCGCCGGATAGCGGTTTCAAAGGCGCTGTCGGTAGAGGCATTGAAGCGTGCGGCCTCCCGTGCTTCGGCGGTATAGCTCTGCACCACCGGGATGGCATTGAGCACCTCGGCTGCGATGGCGCTTGAATCGGCTACCCGGTCCTGGCTGGCGCGCGAGAGTTTGCGCACGCGCCGCCCAAACCACAGCGATGGCAGCACGATCAGCAACAGCACCAGCAGTACCTGGAACATCACCACCGGGTTGGTCCAGATCAGCATGCCCAGTGCGCCGGTGCCCATCACCGCATTGCGCAGACCCATACTCAGCGAGGAGCCCACCACGGTTTGCACCAAGGTGGTGTCGGTGGTCAGGCGCGACAGCACCTCGCCGGTTTGTGTGGTCTCAAAAAACTCAGGGCTTTGGCGCAGCACATGGCCGTACACCGCATTGCGCAGGTCGGCGGTGACTCGCTCGCCAAGCCAGCTGACCATGTAAAAACGGGCTGCCGAAAACACGCCAAGCGCCACCGACACAGCAAACAGCGCAGCAAAATGCTCCCGCAGTGCCACCATTTGCGCGCCGCGGTCAATTTGCACCAGTCCGCCATCAATCAGGCTGCGCAGCGCCAGGGGAAAGGCCAGAGTTGCCAGGGCGGCCATCACCAAAAAAAAGCCGGCCAGGGCAATTGAGCCGCGGTAAGGTCGCAAAAAAGGCAGCAGGCCCGAAAGGGACTTGGGGTTTTGTGATTTTTTTCGTTCAGAGCTCATAGTGCTTCAGATGGGCCAAATGGACAGCGCAGCCAGGCGCTGCGTCTTTACAAACGTAAGGGACTGGCGTAACCGGTCATCTCAAGGTAGCCCTGCCCCACGCCTTGCCCCTGGGCGTCGGTCAATTCGCTCAAGCCCTCCCAGTAGACCGCACCGGTTGAGGCGCGGCTGTCTAGTTCTTGATTATCGACCAGCGCCTTGACCCCGAAGTTGCCGGCCGGCGTGCGCACCAGCCATTCCACCGGGTAACGGGCCCCCGTGTTGGCGCTGCTCCAATAGCGCAGGGGCTGGAAGCTGACCTCGCCAGGCTTGAAGGCTCGGGCGGGTTGTGTCAGACCCGCACCCGGCTGTCTGAACGAGCCACCGGACCACAGCGCGGCCCCCGCCTTGTCGCGCAGCACAAAAGCGGTGAGTGCGCTCCCGTCGGCCAGGTTCATGCCAATCCAGTCCCACCCGACAGCCCTGGGGTGCAGCAACTCGTCGCTCCACTCATGGTCTAACCAGGCCTGCCCCTGGACTGCCAGATTTTTGCTGCCCAGGCGCAGTTGTCCGCTGGCCTGGAGCTGCGGCTGGCTGTAGTAAAAGCTGGCCTGTTGCGGCTCTGGTCCCTTGCGTGACAGGCCCTGCTGGCCTTGCAACAGCAGCGGCTGCGTGGGGCTGAGGCTCAGGCGAAAATCAAAACCCTCACCGCTGGCCTGGGCCTCGTACTGGGGGTTGGTTCGGCGCATCGACCAGTCGTTCAGGCGAAGCTCGGTGTCGGTCTGGCTGGCTTGTGCGAGCCCAAAACCAGAGCGCGCAAGACGCTGGTCATGCCAGAGTTTTTTACCGGCCACATCGGTCACCGCAGCATGCGCAAACAGCAGCTGCTTGGCGGCAAAGGCTGAGCCCATGGCCTGTGTCGCCGTCACCCGAGCGCGAAAAAAAGTCAGCTGAAAACCAAAACGCTCACCCGCCGGTTGCGACGACAGAGCGCCAGTGAGGTACCACCACTCGATCCGAAGGTCTGGGTGGCTGCCGAAATCGCGTGGGAACTGCAGTCTGCGTGGTGTTAAGGCGCTGGCGTAGCTTGAGCACAGCGACAGCGGCAGCCCAGCCAGCAGCAGCGCGCGGCGTTGCAAACCCGGCGGCCTGGGCTCAGGCAATCCGCCAGGCAAAGGCTGTGCGTAAGATGGCGGCAGGGCAGGGGAGCAGCATGGTTTGATTGTGGCGCAGTGGACCGCTCTGACACACCCGGCGCAGCAGTAACCCCGGGGGCCCCGTAAATAACCTCACAATAGGGCGATGCTCAATTTACAGAGATCCCGTGACGCGGCCATGCCCTTCATCATGCTGACCGTGCTGATCGACATGATGGCCATCGGTGTCATTATTCCGGTGTTGCCGCCCCTGGTTGCGGCTTTTAGCGAGGCGCCAGCCGACCAGGCCTACTGGTATGGCGTGGCTGCTTGCACCTTTGGTGCTGCCACGTTTGTGTTCTCGCCAATTCTTGGCGCGCTGTCAGACCAGTTTGGCCGCCGGCGCGTGCTGCTGCTGTGTTTTTTCGGCTTGGCGCTGAGCTTCTTTGGTACCGCCCTGGCCACCACCCTGTCCGGCCTGATCGCCTGGCGTATTGTGGGCGGCGCGATGCAGGCCAATGCTGCCATTGCCAGTGCCTATGTGGCCGACATTTCTGCGCCTGAGCAACGCGCCAAACGCTTTGGCCTGTTGGGCGCCATGATGGGCCTGGGCTTTATTCTTGGTCCTGTGATGGGCGGCCTGCTCGGGGCAATCGACCTGCACCTGCCTTTTTATGTCTCTGGCGCGCTGGCCCTGCTTAATTTGGCCTACGGCTATTTTGTGCTGCCGGAGTCTTTGCCAGAAGGCAGCCGCAAACCACTGGACTGGCGCACTGCCAACCCAGTGGCTTCGCTGGGCAAGTTGGCACAGCTGCGCGGTATGGGGCCGCTGGTGGGTGTGGTGGCTTTCAGTGGCCTGGCGCAGTTTGTGCTGTACACCTGCTGGGTGCTGTATGGCCGTTTCAAATTTGGCTGGGGCCCGAGCGAAAGCGGTTGGTCGTTGGCCGCAGTCGGCCTGGTAGCACTGGCGGTACAGGGCTTTTTACTGGGCCGCATACTCAAGGTCATCAGCCCGCCCCGGCTGGCTGTGGTCGGCCTGGTGTCTTCCAGCCTGGCCTATGTTTTGTGGGGCGCGGCCACTGAGGGCTGGATGATGTTTGTGGTGATTGGCGTGAATATTTTTGGTGTGACCGTGGCAACCACGGTGCAAAGCATGATTTCGTCGGCGGCAGACAGCAAAAGTCAGGGCCAGACCATGGGGGCAGTCACCTCACTGAACAGTCTGATGGCGGTGCTGGCCCCAGTGCTTGGTGCGCCGTTGCTGGCCGTGGTGTCGCATCTGCCCCCAAGTGATTGGCGCATGGGTGCGCCGTTTTTCTTTTGTGCGGCACTCCAGTTGGTATCGATTTACCTCGCAGTGCTGCATTTGCGGCAGCAGCGAAACAAAGACCAAGGGTTAACATTGCCGGGCAATCCTGCCAAAGTGTCATAAAAAAGGATCC
Organism: Rhodoferax sp. OV413; assembly: GCA_945861195.1. Lineage (GTDB taxonomy): Bacteria > Pseudomonadota > Gammaproteobacteria > Burkholderiales > Burkholderiaceae_C > Rhodoferax. The sequence continues at coordinate 856 of CAMATS010000023.1, read as the reverse complement.
GAAAATGACCATCTCCATGTACCAAGCCAGCGTTCCCCGCCTGGTCAACGCACTCAACAACCTGTCCCATGTACTGGGCAAAGCACAGGCCCATATCGAGGCCAAAAAACTCGACCCCAAAACCCTGCTGGAGTTTCGGCTTTACCCCGACATGCTCAACATGACGCGCCAGGTACAAATTGCCTCTGACACCGCTAAGGGCCTGGTGGCGCGGCTCGCCGGCCTGGACAACCCGGTTCATGAGGACAATGAACAAAGCATTGCAGAACTGCAAGCAAGACTGGATAAAACCGTGGCCTTTATGCAAAGCGTGTCGGCCGCACAGATTGACGGCACCGAAGACAAGGCCATCGTGATCAAACGCGGCGACAAAGAAACCCACTACAAGGGCATGCAGTTTTTGCTCGGTCACGCACTGCCCAATGTGTATTTTCATGCCTCAATGACCTATGCCGTCCTGCGCCACAACGGTGTGGAGATTGGCAAGCGGGATTATTTGGGCACACCCTGACCGACTGGTTCAAGCGCCACCGCGACCCAAGCAAACAAGCCAGGCAATGACGTCTGTTTTCAAGCTCTTCAAGGCATGGGCCGAATCGCTGGCGCCTGCCTGCCTGGTGCCTGCCCAGTGCCTGGCTGGCTTGCTCTCGCTGCTCATGCTCGGGTTTGCGCAGGCTCAAATTCCGGCCGAGCTGGCGCCGCTGCTTGTGACACCGGTCGCCAATGGGTCGGATCGTGTACTTGATCTGTCGCCGGCTCTCGACAAGTCAAAGCAACTCAACAAACCCCTGCTGCTTTACCTGGGCGCATCAGACTGCCCCTATTGCAAAAGCTACAGCGCATTTTTGAGCCGCAA
>CAMATS010000022.1 GCA_945861195.1 Rhodoferax sp. OV413 | reverse complement strand
TGTGCTTCATCATCGAATAGGGGCCGTAGTCTTCGGCCGTGAACTTGCCGTCTTTCACCATTTTGATGGCGCGGTCGGCTGAAGGCTCGAAATGCCACATGGCCGAGGCCACCACCGTGTCGGGGTACTGGGCCTGGGTGTTGATCACGTTGCCAATGGCCAGCTTGCCCTTTTCCTTGGCGGCATCGCTCACGCCAAAGCGCTCGGCATACATCACGTCGGCGCCCTTGTCGATCATGGCAAAGGCGGCTTCCTTGGCCTTGGGTGGGTCAAACCAGCTGTTGATGAAGCTCACGCTGAACTCCACCTTGGGGTTGATCTCTTTGGCACCAGCCATGAAGGCGTTCATCAGGCGGTTGACTTCAGGGATGGGGAAACCGCCGACCATGCCGATCTTGTTGCTCTTGCTCATGCCGCCGGCAATCATGCCGCTGAGGTAAGCCGGCTCCTGGATGTAGTTGTCAAACACGCTGAAGTTGGGTGCTTGCGGCTTGCCCGAGGAGCCCATCAGGAAAGACACTTTGGGGAAATCTTTGGCGACCTTGCGCGCGGCGGCTTCCACCGCAAAGGCCTCGCCCACGATCAGGGTGTTGCCGGCGGTGGCGTACTCGCGCATCACCCGCTCGTAGTCGGCATTCGACACGTTCTCGCTGGCTTTGTACTCGATATCGCCCCGCGCCTCGGCGGCTTTGAGCGCGGTGTGCAAGCGCCCAGCCCACTGCTGCTCAAACGGCACGGTGTAAATGCCGGCGACTTTGGGCTTGGCTTGGGCCAAGCTCAGGGTGGGGGCAGCAGCGGCCAGGGCAGCGGCCAGGACGATGGCATGGCGGCGATTCAGGGGTTGGACTGACATAGGTTCTCCGGTGGGGTTAAAAACTTCGATACGCGACAAGATTTGTTCGTTCATTTCGGCGAGGCAACATCAATCATTTGCCGCAGTGACGACTCGACCGCAGGCAGGTCGTTGATGATCGTGTTGAAAAGGACTTCATGAGCAACTTGATCGTAACCATGCGCCAAAATATTTCTAATCCCTGTGATTTGCCGCCAGGGCACACCGGGCATAGTTTTGCTGGCTTCCTCACCTAAACGATAAGCGGCTTCGCCCAGGTTGATAAACAATTTTTCTACAGCCAGACACAAAACCCTGTTTTTTGAGAAGTCGGCGAGGCTCACGCCCTTCATCAGCGAACGCATTTCGCAGACGAACCCCAGCATATCGGTGAGGTGGGCCGGCTTGCGATCCAAAGTCATTGATAGAGCGCCTGCAATTGGGGCTCGATGGCGCGCCGCCTGTAGGGGTTGTCGAGCACTGACGGAAACGCGAGGTCAATTTTGCGGCCGCCAAAGGTGTCGGACAACTCTTCTTGCATATCAACCAGTCCAAACCCTCCCGGGGCTTGGCCGGGGATAAATTCCACCAGCAAATCAACATCGCTGTCAGGTCGCTCCGCGCCCATAGCAGCTGATCCAAACAACTGCAAACGGCGCACATGAAAGCGCCGGCAGATGTCTGCAATTCGAGAAATTTGCGCGGGTCTGATTTGCATGCTGATGATTATCTCTTGCAGGCTGTTGCTCAGGTCCCGGCCCGTTCCAGCATCGCATGCAGCAGCACATTGCAGCCGGCGGTGATGTGCTCGGCCTTGGCGTCCTCGATCTCATTGTGGCTGATGCCGTCTTTGCAGGGAATGAAGATCATGCCGCTGGGCGCCAGCTTGGCCATGTAGACCGCGTCGTGCCCAGCGCCCGAGACCACTGGCATGTTGGAGTAGCCCAGCTGTTGCGCCGCACGTGCCACGGCGTCAATGCAGTCGGCATGAAAGCCGATGGCCGAGTAACTCGACACCAACTCAATCTTCACGCTCAGCCCGCTTTGCTGGCTGAGCCGGGCGGCAAAGGCTTTGACTTCGTCAGCCATTTGATCCACCACGGCGTCGGTGCTGTTGCGCAGGTCGATCGAGAACTTGACCCGGCCCGGAATCACATTGCGGCTGTTCGGGTGCACCTGCACCATGCCAACCGTGCCGCGCCCATGCGGCGCGTGGCGCAGGGCGGTGGCCACCACCTCCTGCATGATGGGGGCGGCCACCTGCATCGCATCCCGGCGCAGCGCCATCGGTGTCGGGCCTGCGTGGGCTTCCATGCCGGTCACGGTGCAGTCAAACCAGCGGATGCCGAGCACGCCCTGCACCACGCCGATGGTGATGTCGTTGTCTTCCAGTACCGGGCCCTGTTCGATGTGGGTCTCGAAATAGGCGCCGATCGGATGCTGGCCGGGTTCCTCGCTGCCGATGTAGCCGATGCGTTTCAGCTCGTCATGCACGCTCTTGCCGTCGGTGTCGCGTGCGGCGTAGGCATGCTCCAGGGTGAAGGCCTTGGCGAACACGCCCGAGCCCATCATCACCGGCACGAAGCGCGAGCCTTCTTCATTGGTCCAGAACGCCACCTCGATCGGTGCCTCGGTCTCAATCCCCAGGTCGTTCAGGGTGCGGACCACCTCGATGCCGGCCAGCACGCCGTAGTTGCCGTCGAACTTGCCGCCGGTGGGCTGGGTGTCGATGTGGCTGCCGGTCATGATGGGCGGCAGGCTGTTGTCGCGCCCGGGCCGGCGCATGAAGCCGTTGCCGATTTTGTCGATGGTGACGCTCATGCCAGCCTCGCGCGCCCAGCGCGTGACCAGGTCGCGGCCCTGTTTGTCCAGGTCGGTCAGGGTCAGGCGGCAGACGCCGCCCTTGGGCGTGGCGCCGATCTGCGCCAGCTCCATCAACGAGGCCCAGAGGCGCTCGCCGTTGATGCGCAGGCGGCTGATGTCGGTGGCGGTAGCGGTGCTCATGTGCGGGTCTCCAAAAACGGGCGGCGGGGCGAAGTGGGTGTCAAAGTGGGGGTGGGCTTAACGCGCCACTGCGGTCGGCAGCTGGGCCCGGGCGCGCTGCTGCACGGCGCCAAAATCCGGGCCAAAGGCCGGGCGCTTGATGTAGCGGCCTTTGCCGCGCACGGCACGGAGCTCGCCTTGTACAAACACCAGCTCGCCTTGGCTCAGGGTGTGGCTGGGAATGCCGCGCACGGTGCGGCCCTCGAAGATGTTGAAGTCTCCCTTGCTGAACTGGGTTTTGGCGGAGAGGGTTTTGCTGCCCTCCGGGTCCCACACCACCAGGTCGGCATCGGCGCCGACCGAGACGCTGCCCTTTTGCGGGTAGATGTTGAACAGCTTGGCGGTGTTGGCCGAGGTGATGGCTACAAACTCGGACGGCGTGAGGCGCCCGCTGTTGACACCGGCGTCCCAGATGACTGCCAGCCGCTCTTCCACGCCGCCGCAGCCGTTCGGAATCTTGGCAAAGTCATCGCGGCCGGCGGCTTTTTGCGCGGCGCAAAAAGTGCAATGGTCGGTGGCGGTGGTGTGCAGATTGCCCGACTGCAGGCCGCGCCAAAGCGTTTCCTGGTGCCCCTTGGGCCGAAACGGCGGGCTCATCACATGGGCGGCGGCGCTGGCAAAGTCGGGGTGGCGGTAGACGCTGTCGTCCAATACCAGATGCCCGGCCAGTACCTCGCCATAGACCCGCTGGCCGCGCGCCCGGGCTCGGGCAATGGCCTCGGCCGACTCGATGCACGACACATGCACCACATAAATCGGCACGCCCAGCACATCGGCAATGGCAATGGCGCGGTTGGCAGCCTCGCCCTCCACAGCAGGCGGGCGCGACAGCGGGTGGCCTTCCGGGCCCTTGATGCCCATGGCGGCCACCTCTTGCTGCAGCAGAAAAACCAGCTCGCCGTTTTCTGCGTGCACGGTGGGCATGGCACCAAGCTCCAACGCGCGCTTGAAGCTGTTGACCAGGGTCTCGTCGTCGCACATGATGGCATTCTTGTAGGCCATGAAGTGTTTGAAGCTGTTGATGCCTTCCTGTTGCACCAGCGTGCCCATGTCGCGCCGCACCGACTCGTCCCACCAGGTGATGGCCATGTGGAAGCTGTAGTCCGAGGCGGCTTTTTCGGCCCAGCCGCGCCAGGTGTGGTAGGCCTCCATCAGCGGCTGCTGCGGGTTGGGAATGACAAAGTCGATGATGGTGGTGGTGCCTCCGGCCATGGCGGCGGCGGTGCCGTCATAAAAATCGTCCATGGTGGTGGTGCCCATGAAAGGCAGCTGCATATGGGTGTGGGGGTCAATGCCGCCCGGCATCACATACTGGCCACCGGCCTCCACCACGGTGGCACCGGCCGGTGCGCTCAAGCCCTCTGCCACGGCCACGATGCGGCCGCTCTGGCAAAGCACATCAGCACGAAAGGCTCGGTCGGCATTGACCACGGTGCCACCACGGATCAAAACAGCGCTCATGACGGGTTCTCCTGTAGGGTTGGCTTGATGGAAATATTGGACCGGGCGTTCAGGCCGCCATCCGCACCGGGTTGTTCGGGTGCGTGGTCCAGTCGGCATGCGCAGCGCTGGCCGGCAGCCCGGTGCGTTGGTCGATTTCGCCGGGCTGCAGGTCGCGCAGCGTGATGCATTCGGGCACCGGGCAGACCGTGACACACAGGTTGCAGCCCACGCACTCGTCCTCTTTCACCTCGAAATGGCGCTGGCCGTCTTTGACGGCGGTAATGGCCTGGTGCGCGGTGTCCTCGCAGGCAATGTAGCAGCGCCCGCACTGGATGCAGCTGTCTTGCTTGATCACCGCCTTGCTGATGTGGTTGAGGTTGAGGTAACGCCATTCGGTGACCGATGGCAGGGCGCGGCCCCGGAATGCGTCAATTGAGCTAAAGCCCATCTCGTCCATGTAATTCGACAGGCCATCGCTCATTTCCTGCACGATCTTGAAGCCAAACACCATGGCGGCGGTGCAGACCTGCACATTGCCAGCGCCCAGTGCGATGTAGTCCAGCGCATCGCGCCAACTCCCGATGCCGCCGATACCAGAAATTGGCAAGTTTGATGTCTGCTGGTCCTGTGCAATCTGAGCCACCATATTGAGCGCAATCGGCTTCACGGCTGGGCCGCAGTAGCCGCCGTGCGAACCGTGGCCGCCGGTGGCCGGGCTCATGGTCAGGCTCTTCGGGTCCACCCCCATGATCGAGCTGATGGTGTTGATCAGCGATACCGCGTCTGCCCCGCCTTTTTTAGCCGCCCGCGCCGGCTGGCGGATGTCGGTGATGTTGGGCGTGAGCTTGACGATCACCGGCAGCTTGGAATACTGCTTGCACCAGGCCGTGACCATCTCGATGTACTCGGGCACCTGGCCCACCGCGGCCCCCATGCCGCGTTCGCTCATGCCGTGCGGGCAGCCAAAATTGAGCTCGATGCCGTCGGCGCCGGTGTCGGCCACGCGCGGCAGTATGGCTTTCCAGGACTGCTCCTCGCAGGGCACCATCAGCGAGACCACCATCGCGCGGTCCGGCCAATCGCGCTTGACCTGGGCGATCTCGCTCAAGTTGAGCTCAAGGTCGCGGTCGGTAATGAGTTCAATGTTGTTGAAGCCCATCATGCGCCGGTCTGGCGTGAGCAGTGCGCCATAACGCGGCCCGTTCACGTTCACGATGGGCGGCCCGGCCTCACCCAGGGTTTTCCAGACCACGCCACCCCAGCCGGCCTCAAACGCCCGGTTGACGTTGTAGGCCTTGTCGGTGGGCGGCGCCGAGGCCAGCCAAAACGGGTTGGGGCTGGCAATGCCGGCAAAGGTGGTGTTCAAGTTGGCCATGGGTGTCTCCGAATCCTGTGCCTGGCCTTAGGCCGACAGATGCTGGTGAATGGCGCGGGCAGACTGTTTGCCGTGCTCCACCGCTTCCACCGTCAGGTCGAGCCCGCCGGCGCGGCAGTCACCACCGGCCCAGACGCCGGGCAAGTTGGTCTGGCCCACGGCGTCGGTGGTGATGCGCCCGTCCTGCAGCGCCAGGCCGACTTGCGCCAGCACCGGGTTACCCAGCCATTGGCCGATGGCCTTGAGTACCGTGTCAGCCCGCAGGGTGTGGGTCTCGCCGGTGGCCTGCAGCTTGCCACCCACCAGGACTTGCCGGACAAAGCGCACGCCACTGGCCTGGCCGTCAGCGCCCACAATTTCCTCTGGCGCTAGCCAGTGGTGGAGGGTGACGCCATGGGTCTGCGCCCATTCCTGTTCGGCGTTGGAGGCCGACAGGTGTTCGGGCCCTCGCCGGTACACCATGTGTACCTCTTGCGCGCCCAACAGTTTGCTCTGCACCGCGGCGTCCACCGCGGTCATGCCCCCGCCAATGACCACCACCCGGCGACCGACCGGCAGGGTGTCGACGTTGGGCGTCTGGCGCAGTGTGGCGATGAAGTCCACCGCGTCTTGCACCCCGCCCAGGTGTTCGCCGGGCACGCCAAGCAGGTGGGTTTGCTGCAGGCCCATGCCCAGAAATAGCGCATCGTGGTCCTGACGCAGGGCGTCGAGCTGGGCCGGGGTCTCCAAGCGCCAACCCTGGCGCAGGGTGATGCCGCCAATGTCGAGCAGCCAAGCGATCTCTTTTTGGGCAAAGTCATCCGGAGTTTTGTAGCTGGCCAGCCCGTATTCGTTCAGGCCGCCGGCCTTGGGATTAGCGTCGTACACCACCACCTCATGGCCCAGCCGCGCCAGGGTGTGGGCACAGGCCAGCCCCGCCGGGCCGGCACCCACCACGGCCACCGTCTTGCCGGTGGGTGCGGCGCGGGTGAACAACTGGGGCTGGGCGCTTTCCATCAAGGCGTCCACGGCGTGGCGCTGTAGCCGACCGATTTGAACCGGCCTGCCCTCTTGCGTGTTGCGTACACAAACCTCCTCGCACAGGTTTTCGGTCGGACAGACCCGGGCACACATTCCGCCAAGCGGGTTAGCCTCCAGAATGGTGCGGGCCGAGCCGCGCAGGTTGCCATCGGCAATGCGCTTGATGAAGGACGGCACATCGATGCTGGTGGGGCAGGCGGTGGCGCAGGGCGCGTCAAAGCAGTACAGGCAGCGCTCCGCTTCAAGCAGGGCCTGCGACACACTCAGCGGCGGGCTGGCGTCGGCAAAGTTACGGGCATAGTCACCCGCACTGAGTCGGTTGGCTTGTATGTCGGGTGCAAAAGCAGAGGACACTGGCTCACTCCTTGGCTCAATCTGACCATTCAGTCAGGATCAAAGCCGTGATATTTGCAATACACATGCCATGGCACTACTCAGGTTCACCCCGAGGTTTCGGGTTCAATCAAGATGAACCATCTCGGCTTCATTCAATGCCATTGCACTCGGGCCTGGTTGGCATACCAGATTGGCAATTGCGCCTCGACCGATGCTTCAATCTGGCTGCGGCGGATTTTCATGGTCGGCGTGAGCATGCCATTTTCGATGCTCCAGGGCTGTTGCGTCACGACGATCATTTGCAGGCGCTCGTACTCGGCGACTGATTGGTTGACCTGCTGCAGCAGCTCGGCGAGTTCAGACTGCACCCGGTCTCGCACGGCGGCCTCGTTGAGTTGCGGGCGCAGTGACTCGGCCAGCACCACCATGGCGTAAGCAGCACTTTGCCCGACGCCCGAGACCATGCTGGTCTCAACCATCGGGTGGGCGTTGATTCGGTTTTCAATAGGGGCTGGCGCCACATACTTGCCCTTAGAGGTCTTGAAAATTTCCTTGACCCGGCCGCTGAGCTTGAGCAGGCCATTGGCGTGCAGTTCGCCTTTGTCGCCGGTGCGGAAAAACCCGTCTGGCGTGAAGCTCTGGGCGTCCAGGTCAGGACGCTTGTAATAGCCCACCATCTGGCCCGGTGACTTGACCAGCACCTCGCCTTCTTCGCTCAGGCGAATCTGAACGCCGGGCAGGGCCACGCCAACACAGCCCGGGGCATTGTGCTCGGGGTTGGAGCCGCAGGAGTAGGCAAAGTCTTCGGTCATGGCATAGCCCTCGAGCAGGTTGAGGCCCAGGCGCCGGTACCAGTCAATCAGCTCGGCGGGTATGGGTGCCGAGCCACTGCCGGCCATCACGACCTGGTCTAGCCCCAAGCCCTTGAGCACCTTGCGCCGCACGATCCCGCCAATCAGCGGCAGGCTGAGCAGGAAGTCGAGTTTTTTCGGCGGCATTTTGGTAAATACGCCCTGTTGAAATTTCAGCCACAGGCGTGGCACGGAAATAAAGTAAGTCGGTCGGGCGCGATTGAGGTCTTGCACAAAGGTGTCTAGCGACTCGGCGAAGTACATCCGGCCTTTTCCCAGCACCATGCCACTGCAAGACACCCAGGACCGCTCAAACACATGCGCCAGCGGCAGGTAGGACAAAACCCGTAACTCGGTGGTCTGGTCGAGGTAGCGGTGGAGTTCGCCAACGATACCTTCGCTGGCGCGGGTGATTCGCTCAAAGTTGTGGGTCACGCCTTTGGGCTGACCGGTGGAGCCCGAGGTGTACATCAGCATGCTGGTGTCGGTGGGCGCGCGGCCGGGCTTGCCTTTGAGCGGCTCGGTGCGTGCCACCACTTTGTCCCAGGTGTCAAAGCCGTTGCGCGGGGCCAGCGGAAAGGCAATGCAGTGCAGGCCCGCCGGCAGGCCTGGTTGCTGCTGCTCCCAGGTGTCGAGCTTGCCGACAAACAGCAGGCTGGCTTCGCTGTGCTCGAGCACATAGGCGACAGTCTGCGCTGTCTCGGTCGGAAAAATCGCAACCGTGCTGCAGCCGGCCATCCAGATGGCCAACTCGGCCATGATGAAGTGGGCGCAGTTTTTCGACAAAATAGCGATGCGCGCGCCCGGCTCGATGTTGAGACTTTTTATATGCGCTGCCATGCGCCGGGCCTGGTCCAGGGTTTGACCCCAGGTGTAGTCCAGCACCGCACCGCCGCCGATGGGCTGGGTCATGTAGACGGCGTCTGGGCGGGCAGCCTCGTGCTCATAGACATAGTCCAGCAGTAATTTTGGTGATGACATCGGGATTCCCTTGGTGGTTTCTAGCGGCCGCAGCCGACGCTTCAAAAATTGGCTCGCGCTGATCTTAAGCGCAGATTTGTGTTGGCCGACTCATGGTCTTCCCTGACTGAACACGGCCTGCCACAGCCTCAGCACAGCCTCCCTTGGGCCTTGTAATTCGGCGCTCGCGAGTTGGGTGGATTCTTCGTTCAGCCGGGCCCGGTGCTGCACCCGGCGCAGCTCGCGGTAGGCTGCGGCTGCCTCATGCCCCACGCCTGGCGCGAGCAGGCCGGCTGCCTCGGCCCGCTCCAGCAGGGCAATGTTGCCGGCGTTCTCCAGCAGTTCGGGGTGCTGGCTGGCTTGCGACAGCACCAGCAGCTGCACCGCAAACTCCACGTCAATCATGCCGCCAGCGCTGTGTTTGACATCAAATTGCCCCGGCCCGACCGCATGGGCGTGGCGCACCCGCTCGCGCATGTCGACAATTTCGCGTTCAAGCGCTTCGCCCGGCCGCGCCGCGCTGATGACCGCTTGCCGCACATGGTCAAAGCGCTCGCGCAAAGCGTCGCTACCCAGAACAAAACGGGCCCGGGTCATGGCCTGGTGTTCCCAAGTCCAGGCGGTGTTGCTGCCGCGCTGTTGCTGGTAGTTGGCGTAGGCCTCAAAGGTGGTGATGAGCAGGCCTGCATTGCCATTGGGCCGCAGCGCCGTGTCAATTTCGTAGAGGTCGCCCTCGCTGGTTTTGACGGTCAGCCAATTGATGAGTTTGCGCACCAGCCCGGCATAGATTTCGCCAGCCCGCTCGTCCTCATCGGTGTAAACGAACACGATGTCGAGGTCGCTGCCATAGCCCAGTTCCCGTCCGCCAAACTTGCCATAGGCGATGACGGCGAGTTGCGGCGTCTCGCGGTGCCGGGTTTTCAGGCGCTCCCAGCACCAGCGGCAGGTGATGGTCAGCACCGACTGCGCCAGGGCACTGAGGTCGTCAGCCACTTGCTCGACGGTGATGCGGCCCTCGAGGTCACGCGCCAAAGTGCGAAAAACCTCGGCATGATGGGCCCGGCGCAGCAGGTTGAGCAGGGTTTCGTCATCGTCTTCGCTGGTAGCCGCCAGGGCGGTGCGCCGTTGCTCGAGATCCAATTCGAAATCAGTGGCGCTGAAGCGCTCACCCAGCATGTCCGCGCCGGCCAGCTCGTCAATCACACCCGGGTGCAGCAACAGGTAGCGCGCCGGCCAGCGGGCAGAGCCCAACAAGCGCAGCAGCCGCTCATGGACATTGGGCCGCTCCAGCAGCAGCGCCAAGTAGCTTTCGCGGCGCAGCAGCGGCTCAATCCAGTCGGCCAGACGCAGCGCCGAGGTTTCAGTGACTACCCCCTCATGCACCCATTGCGCTGTGCGGGCCAGCAGCCGCACCAGCCTGGCACGGGACTCCTCACGCAGTGCCAGCACCCGCGGATGTCCCCGCCAAAGGCTCAGCCGCGTCTTCAAGGCGGCGGGCAACTGCGCCAGCAGCTCCTCAAAGTCACTGGTCTGCGCCAGCGCTTGGGTGCCGCAGTTTTTGCACTCGGGCTCGGCGCCACCGAGCAGCTTGTCAAATTCTTGCGCTACCAGTTCACGGTGCGCATGGAGCTGCTGCAGCAGCAGGGGAATGTTGGCAAATCCCAGGGTCTGCGCAATCCAGTTCAGGTCTGGGTCCTGTACCGGCAGGATATGGGTCTGCTGGTCGTCAAGGTACTGGATGCGGTGCTCCACCCGACGTAAAAACACATAGGCATCAGCCAGCGCTTGCGCCGTGGCCTGGGGCATCAGCCCGGCCTTGGCCAGGCGCGGCAGTGCAGCCAGGCTGGGGCGAGTTCGCAGCTCCGGAAATTGCCCACCGCGCACCACCTGCAGCAGTTGGACAATGAACTCAATTTCTCGGATGCCACCCCTTGAGAGCTTGACATCGTTGGCCCGCTCCGGGTGGCCGGTGCTGCGCCGAACGGCCTGTTCACGAATTTGCCGGTGCAGCAGCCGCAATGCGTCAAACACCCCGTAGTCGAGATAGCGGCGAAATACAAAGGGCAGTACCACGGCGCGCAGGTCCGGCGCCTGGCTGGGCGCTGACCCACCCAGGGTGGCCACCACACGGCTTTTGAGCCAGGCAAAGCGCTCCCATTCGCGGCCCTGCACATGCAGGTATTCTTCCAGCGCCCCCAAGGACACGGTCGGCGGTCCCGAGTTGCCATTGGGGCGCAGCGCCAGATCAACCCGGAACACAAAACCGTGCTCGGTGGTGTCGCCAATCAAGCTGTAGATGGCGCGCACGGCGCGGCCAAAGTACTCTTGGTTGGACAAGCGGCCCCGCCCGTTCGAATCGGCAGCGGTCTCGCCGTCTTGGTCGTACACATAAATCAGATCGATGTCACTCGACACATTGAGCTCGCGCGCGCCAAGCTTGCCCATGCCAATCACCCACAGTTGCGCCGGTTCCCCGTGCGGGCCGATGGGCGCCCCGTGCTGTGCTTGCAAATCTGATTGCACTTGGACGCAGGCGGTTTGCAGCGCCAGCTCGGCCAACTCGGTCATGGTTTGGCTGATGTGCTGCAACGGCGCCTGTTCATCGCAGTCCAGGCAGAGCAAGCGCTCAAGCACCAGCTGGCGCAGGGTGCGCAGGGCAGCGCCGGTGTCAAGCCCGCGCTGACGCAGCGCTTGCAGCAGTCCAGCCATCAGTGCAGGGGTGGGGCGGCCCGGCGGCAGCAGGTGCAGCTCTTGGGCATGGCGTCTGCGCACGCGTTGGCCAAATCGGGAGTGCTCCGAGAGGGCCTCCCGAGTCATAATTCCTGTCATGCTGTTAGGTTCACGATGATGGCTTCGCCGTCTGTTCCGCTGGCTTTATTGAAAACCCTGTCCGCTTTGGCGCGCGGGTCTCTTTGGTTGTTGCTGGCTGCCACGGTGCTGTTTTTGACCGCATGGGGCACTTTGCATTGGGTCATTGTGCCGCGAATCGACGATTTCCGTCCGCTGCTTGAGGCGCGCACCTCAGCCCTGCTGGGCGTCGAACTGCGCATTGGTGCCATCAAAGCCCAGTCAACCGGCTTGGTGCCATCCTTCGAACTCGACGATGTGCGCCTGCTCGACGCCCAGGGTCGTCCGGCCTTGCAACTCGGACGGGTGCAGGTGGCGCTGTCGCCGCGCTCGCTGTGGCAACTGGGCTTTGACCAGGTCTATGTCGAGCGGCTGCAGCTGCAAGTGCGGCGCGACCGCGAGGGCCGAATTTGGGTTGCCGGTCTAGATTTATCGGGCAGCAGCGGTGATGGGCAGGGCTTGGCCGACTGGTTTTTTTCCCAGCATGAGTTGGTGCTTCAAGGCGGCAGCATCGAATGGACCGACGAGCTGCGCGCGGCCCCGCCGCTGCTGCTGCAACAAGTGCAGGTGGTCTTGCGCAACCAGGGGCGACGTCACGAGATTCATGTCAATGCCACGCCGCCGGCGCTGCTGGGCGAGCGCCTTAGCCTGACCGGGCGCTTTGTGCAGCCCCTGCTGTCCTTGCAGGCCGGGCGCTGGCGCGATTGGGAGGGGCAGTTGTACAGCGCCACAGACCGCATTGACCTGGCGCTGCTGCGACGGTTTGCTGACCTCGGGGCCGACCTGCAACAGGGCAGTGGCGCGGTGCGGCTGTGGGCAGACATCAAGCGCGGGGAGTTGCAAGGCGCTGTGGTGGATCTCTCTTTGGGTGGTGTGCGTCTGTCTTTGGGCGCGGGTCTGGAGCCGCTGGCACTGCTCTCGCTTGCCAGCCGCCTGAGCGCCAAGCGGCTGGCCGAGGGCTTCGAAGTCTCGGCCCGGGCGCTGGCTTTTCACACCCCGGACGGCCTGCATTGGCCGACAGCTGATTTGAGTTTTCAGCATCAAGTCGCTCAGGCGCCGCGGCCGGCGCGCAGCGAACTCAAAGCCAGCGCCGTCGACCTCCTGGTGCTGGCCCGACTGGCCAAGCACCTGCCTTTGGCAGACGAATTGCGACTGGCCCTTTTGACGCACGCGCCCAAAGGGCAGTTGCGCGACCTTGAAGCGAGCTGGCAGGGCGCCTTGGGCGCACCCAGCGGCTATGCGGCCAAGGGCCAGCTCAAGCAACTCACGCTGAGTGCCGCCGCCCCGGCGTCCGGCGCACCGGGCCTGGCCTGGCCCCTGCCCGGCCTGCAGGGGGCCACGGTTGAGTTTGACCTGAACCAGGCCGGCGGGCAGGCCAATCTGCGCCTAGAGGATGGCGCCATTGAGCTGCCTGGCGCGCTCGCTGAGCCACGGGTGCCGCTGGCGCAACTGCTCGCCGAAGTGCGCTGGCAGATCGCCGGTGAGCGCCTGTCGGTGCAATTGCCCAAGCTGAGTTTCAGCAATGCCGACCTGCAGGGCGAGGCGCAAATCAAATGGGAAACCCCGGCCGGGGCACGCCGTGCCGGCGAGGCGCAGTCGCCCGGGCTGCTTGACCTGCAGGCCACGCTGAGCCGCGCCGAGGGCAGCCGGGTGCACCGCTACCTGCCAGCCAGCCTGTCGCAAACCCGCAGTTATTTGCGCGAGTCGATCACGGCAGGCAGCGCCACTGCCGTCAAAATTCGCCTCAAGGGAGACCCGCAAAAATTTCCTTTTGTCGATCCAGCACAGGGCCAGTTCAGCGTCAGCGCCGATTTGCAGAATGTCAATTACGCCTATGCACCGCGCAGCTTGCAGGCGGCCGGGGCGCTGCCCTGGCCAGGGCTGACCCAGCTCAATGGCGCATTGTTGATCGAGGGTAATCAACTCCAGCTCAACGGGCTGCGCGCCCGGGTGGCAGGTGCGCCAGGCCTGCAAATCAGCCGCGCTGATGCGGTGCTCTCCAACTTGGACGCCATCGGTGTGCTGAGCGTCAATGCGCAGGCCCGCGGGCCACTGGCCGAGGCCCTGGGCGCGGTGAACGGCTCGCCCCTGGCAGCCCTTGCCGGGGACGCACTGTCGCGCGCGGTGGTCAGTGGCAATGCCGACTACAAGTTTCGCCTCACGCTGCCGCTGGCCAACCCCGGGCGCACCAGCGTGCAGGGCAGTGTCGTGCTGGCGGGCAACGATATCCAAGTGCTGCCCGAGACGCCGCGGCTGACGGCGGCGCGTGGCACCATCAACTTCAGTGACAAGGGCTTTGCGATTGAGGCGGGGCAGGCGCGGCTGTTCGGCGGCGAGGCTCGGCTGGAGGGTGGCTCGGTGGCCATGACGGGTGTTGTCGTGCCGGGCGTGGCTGGCCGCCCGGCGGCAAACATGGTGTTGCGTGCCAGCGGCACGGCGACCGCCGAGGGCCTGCGCTTGGCGCGCGAGCTCGGCGTGGTGGCACGCCTGGCCGAGCAGGCCAGTGGCAGCGCCAGCTATGCTGGCGTTTTGACGCTGCGCCAAGGCGAGCCAGAGCTGCTGCTCACCAGCAGCCTGCAAGGCCTGGGCCT
>CAMATS010000021.1 GCA_945861195.1 Rhodoferax sp. OV413 | reverse complement strand
AGCAGTCCTGCAGAGTATATTGACCCCATGTTTGCAGCTTTACTCAAGGGGCTATCGGCGGGCTTGCCCAGCCAGTGCCTGGTTTGCCGCAGCTGGCCCGAAAGGTCTTTGTGTGAGCCCTGCATCAGCCGTTTCGCCCAGCCTCAGCTACGCTGCCGCAGCTGTGCCTTGCCAGTGACCGCCGGTGTGTTGCAGTGTGGCGCCTGCATCGTCCAGGCGCCGCCTTTGGACCACTGCCTGGCGGCTGTGCCTTACGAGTACCCCTGGTCTGGGCTGATGGTGAACTTCAAGTTCCGGGCTCAGCCCGGGCTGGCGGCCGACTTTGCCCTGCTGATGCGCAGCACGCCTTGGGTCGAGCCAGCCCTGGAGGCCGCCGAACTTGTGCTGCCCATGCCCCTGTCAAAGCAAAGGCTGCGCTCACGGGGCTTTAACCAGGCCCTGCTGCTGGCCCGGCGACTCGCACCGAAAAAAACTGCCGACCAATTGCTGCTGCGCCTGCGCGATACGCCTGCTCAAAGCACGCTGAGCCGCAGCGAACGGCTGACCAGCCTGGCGGGCGCTTTTGCAGTCGAGCCGCTACGAGCTAAGCGACTGGCAGGCGCCCGGGTGCTGTTGGTGGATGATGTCATGACCAGCGGCGCCACGCTGTTTTATGCGGCCCGGGCCCTGCGCCAGGCCGGGGCCGCCCACATCACTGGCCTGGTGGTGGCGCGCACGCCCAGGCCCTGAACGCGCGCGAGAATGCCGCACCATGTTCCACATTGTTTTGGTTGAGCCAGAAATCCCGCCCAACACCGGCAACATCATTCGCCTGGCCGCCAACACGGGCTGCCGCCTGCACCTCGTGGAGCCACTGGGGTTTTCGATGGATGACCGGCTGCTGCGCCGTGCCGGGCTGGATTACCACGAGTATGCGCAGCTGCGCCGTCACGCCGACTGGCAGGTGTTTCTGGCTTGCGAAAAACCGGTTCCCAGCCGGCTGTTTGCCCTCAGCACAAAGGGGCAGGGCAAGCTATTTGAGACCAGATTCGAGCCCGGCGACTGGCTGGTCTTTGGCAGCGAAACCCGGGGACTGGACCAGGCCGTCAGGGACTCGATTGGCGTGAACCAAAGCCTGCGCCTGCCAATGTTGGCCGGTCAGCGCAGCCTGAACCTGTCAAACGCCGTGGCTGTTACGGTGTTTGAGGCCTGGCGCCAAAACAGCTTCGCCATGCCTAAAGTGCCGACGCTGGCCGGAGACTGAGCTTGGCTTGAAATCAGACTGAGCTCAGGCATAGCGCCTGACGATGGACTCGGCCACACACGCCGGTTTGCTAGCGCCTTCCTGCTCGACAGTGACCTCCCAAACCATTTGAAACCCATTGCCTTCGATGGGCTCGCTGGTGAGCAGCTTCAGGCGGGCGCGCAAGCGGCTGCCAACCCGTACCGGGGCGAGGAAGCGCACCCGGTTCAGGCCGTAGTTCACTCCCATGCGGGTGTCCATAACATCGATCGCCGAAGCAAAAAAAAGCGGAATCAGGGACAGTGTCAAAAAACCATGGGCGATGGTGCCGCCAAAGGGCCCGGCCTGCGCCCGCGGCACGTCAACATGGATCCATTGGTGGTCGCCGGTGGCCTGGGCAAACTGGTCGACCCGCTCCTGCGAGATCACCACCCAGTCACTCAGCGCCACTTCTTGACCCACCAGGGCAGAGAGCTCAGCGAGGGTTTGAAAGATTTTCATGACGCGACTTTAGCCACGCCTACAACCCGAGCCTGTCGTGCCGGCGACAAAACCGGCCGCTCATGCGTCAAGCCAAGCGCAAATGGCCTGCCACTGGGCCAAGTCTTTTTCTACCCGTTGCGGTGCCAGATCAAAGAGAGTCAGGCCACGGGCGGCCAAATGCACATAGTTTTGCGTGTCCCGCAAGTTGGCCAGCACTGGAAAACCCAGGGTTGAGATGAATTCCTGCAACTTGTCAGCAGCAATCGTACGGGCGTCAACCCGCATGCCAACCAAGGCTATCTGCAGCCGGTCGTGGCGCCGGTGCTGCTCCAGCTGGTCCAAAAAGGCCCGCGTGGCAAAAATATCAAAGACGCTGGGCTGCAAGGGAACAATGACCTTGTCGGCCATTTTCAGCAGGTCGTTAAAACGCCAGCCGTGCAAGCCTGCCGGTGTGTCAATGACCACATGGCTGGCGGCCTTGGGTGGTTTGACGATTTGATCGGCACTGACCTCCCAGGTGTCAATCCGCCGGGCGGCTGACGGGCGCAACTTGAGCCACAGGCGGGACGACTGTTGACGGTCGACATCGCCCAAGAGCACCTCGTGTCCGCAGGAGGCGTAGTAGCCGGCGATCTGCGTAGCCAAGGTGGATTTACCCACACCGCCCTTTGGATTGGCAACCAAAACCGTTGGCATAAGCACCTCCTGAATTAACCGACTCCCAAATTGAATTATGGCCTGCCGGCGAAGGGGCAACAGCTCAAGCCAAGGCGTCCCACAGCAGTTTGGTGCCGGTCAGGCCCATGCCCAGGTAGAGCAGGCGGTAAAACAAGGCCGGTTTGATGCGCCGGGCCAGGCGCACGCCAAGCCAGACGCCAAGGGGTGCGAGCGGCAGCAGCACCATCGAGGTAGCCAAATTTGGCAGATCCAACAAGCCCAGCCAAGCGTAGGGCACCCATTTGGCCAGGTTGATGAAGAAAAAGAAGAAGGCCATGACTGCCGTAAAGCGCAGGGGCGGCAGGCCCAGCGGGATCAGGTAGGCGTTGATGGGCGGTCCGCCGGCATGGGCGACGAAGCTGGTAAAGCCAGAAGCGACCGTCAGGATGCCGCCGAGCCAGCGCGGCGGCGGCGCACTGCCCGGTCGCGGCGCAAACAGCAGGCGCTGCGCCAAAAACAAGAGCGTGCAGGCGCCCACCACGCCCGCCACGGTGCGGGCGTCCAGCACCTTGAACAAAACAGCGCCAAGAGCGACACCAACCAGGCCGAAGGGCAGCAAAAACCGCAGCAGCCGCAGGTCCAGGGATTTTCGAAACGCCGCCATGCCCAGCAGATCCATCACAAACAGGACCGGCATCAGAATCGCGGCGGCCCGCGGAACGCTGACCGCCAGGGCCATCATGGGCACGGCCAAGGAGCCCAGCCCAGCGCCAAAACCGCTTTTTGCTACGCCCAGCAGCAGCACGGCAGGCACCGAGACTGCATAAAAAAAGGGGTCGGTGATCAGGGGAAAGGCAATACTCATGGCGTTTGGCCCGGGGTCCGCATCAGCGCAAGCGACAAACCATGTGAATTTTGGCGTAAGCCTGTCCGTCAAGCTTCACTGCCTGAGGTCGCACACCCCACACCCGAAAGCCGTTTCGCTCGTACAGGGCCTGTGCGCGTCGGTTGCCTTCGGTCACGGTGAGTTCGATTTGCTCGAGTTCGGGCAGCGCCCGGGCGCGGTCAAGCAGGGCCTCGAGCAGCGCCTGCCCCACACCACGGCCCGCTGCCTCAGATGCGACATACATGCCACGCAAGGTGGCGTTATGGCGCTCTTTGGGTCGGTAGCGCCCCTCCAAGCCAAGTTGCCCAAGCAGTTCAGTCCCGCTGCAGGCTCCCAAAAAGAAATCATGCGGCCGCTGCGCAGTGGGGCTGAGTCGCTGCACTGCCCAGGCCAGTGGGCGGGCAGCCTCTTCATCCACGCTGGAGGTAAAAGCCAGGGGATGCTCTGCCAAGCCACGCACGCGCAAGCGCTGGTAGGCGGCGGCATCGGAGCCGAGCAGCAGGCGGATGGTGGGCGGCTCAAAAGACTTCACAAGGGCGGCGCAAACACCCGGCACACAGGCGCGCTGGGCGCGGGCCTGGTTATGGTTGCCGGCCAGTGAGGCAGACAATTGACGACAATCGCTGGCATCATGTTTTCCCCTTCACAGGCCGACGTCAGGCGGTTTTTTTGTTCGGTTTATGCCAAAACCGTGGCAGCTGCGCCGCTTGAGCCCTTGGAGACCATTGCCAGCCTCTGGATCAGCGAGCATCCAGAGTACCACGGGGCGCTGGCCGATGTGGATGCTGCGCTGTCCAGCATGGCCGAGGTTTTGGAAGAACGGGAGAACCCGTTTCTTCACCTCTCCATGCATTTGTCCATCAGCGAGCAGTGCAGCATTGACCAACCGCGCGGGGTTCGGCAGGCGCTTGAGTTGCTCACGCACCGCCGCAACGCCTTGCACCAAGCCCACCATGAAGCCATGGACTGCCTGGGGCATATGCTGTGGGAAAGCCAGCGCGCCGGGCGAGCGCCTGATGGCGAGGCCTACCTCGCCTGCATTGCGCATCAAGCTACTCGGGACTGAGCCCGACTGAGCCTGCGAACACAGGCTTTCGCGCATTTCGCTCTAGCGAAACTTGTTCTGCGGCACGGTTTTGAGCTCACCTGGCAAGCCGCCTATATAGGACGCCAGTTCTTTGAGCTCGGCATTGGAAAACTGCTTTGCCACCCCGCTCATGACCGCATTGGCGCGGCCCACTTTGGCATTGTTTTCGGTCTTGTAGGCCTTCAGGGCAACCACCAGGTAGTCGGCGTGTTGTCCGGCGAGCTTGGGGTAGCTTGAATCTATCGGCTTGCTGAAGTTCTCACCATGGCAAGACACACAAGCACCTTTTTTAACCAGTTCGGCCACTTTTGCCGAAGCATCGGCCGCTTTGGCTGGGAGCATTGCCCCTTCGGTTTTTCCATGCGCCTCATAGTAGGCACCCAGGTCGGCCATGTCTTGCTCAGTCAGGTTGTCACCGATGCCGCGCATGGTGGGGTGCTTGCGATCGCCTTTTTTGTAGGCGCTGAGTGCCGAGGCGATGTACTTGGCGCCTTGACCGGAGATTTTCGGGACCTTGTAGATTTCAGGGAAACTCGCTTGGTAGCCCTGAATACCATGACAGCCGATGCACATTGCAATCTTCTTCTCCCCGGCCTTGGCATCGCCCTGAACCTCTGCTGCCTGGCTGGGAAGGATGGTCGCGCAGGCGACAAGTAAGGCGGCCAGTGGGGCAAGAAATTTATTCATTTTGGGAGGACAATCAACCGACGTCTGGGATAAAACAGCCCTGTATTATATCGACCAAGGCCCGCCGTACCCTGGCTGCGCAGCACAAGCATCATCCGCTAACGACCATTCCACCAGCACCCGCCGACAAGCGCAACCCTTCGCCAAAGGTCCGGTGACAAACCATGTGCCATCCAACACCATGAAATTTCAAGGCAGCTCAAATTACATCGCCACCCAAGACCTGATGCTGTCCGTCAACGCGGCCATCACACTGCAGCGGCCCTTGCTGGTTAAGGGCGAGCCGGGCACCGGTAAAACCATGCTGGCAGAGGAGGTGGCGAGCGCGCTGAACATGCCGCTGCTCCAGTGGCACATCAAATCGACCACCAAGGCGCAGCAGGGCTTGTATGAGTACGACGCAGTCAGCCGACTGCGCGACTCCCAGCTGTCTGACCTGGACGGGGGTGAGCGGGTCAAGAACATCCACAACTACATTGTCAAGGGCGTGCTGTGGCAGGCCTTTACCGCCGAACAGCCAGTCGCGCTGCTGATTGACGAGATCGACAAGGCCGACATCGAATTTCCGAACGACCTGCTGCGCGAAATCGACCGCATGGAGTTCTACTGCTACGAGACACGCGAGCTCATCAAAGCCAAAAACCGGCCCCTGGTGTTCATCACCTCGAACAACGAAAAAGAACTGCCGGATGCTTTTTTGCGACGCTGCTTCTTTCACTACATCAAATTTCCCGACGCCGCCACCATGCAAAGCATCGTCGACGTGCACTTTCCAGGCCTCAAAAAAGAGCTGCTTGGGGCGGCCATGAAAACCTTTTACGATGTGCGCGGCCTGCCGGGGCTCAAGAAAAAACCCTCCACCAGCGAGCTGCTGGACTGGCTCAAGCTGCTACTGGCCGAGGATATCCCCCTGGCGGCCTTGCAAACCAAGGAAGACAAGGTGGCTGTGCCCCCTCTGGTCGGCGCGCTGCTCAAGAACGAGCAAGATGTCACGCTGTTCGAGAAACTGGTTTTTATGCAACGCCACAACCGCTGAGCCGAGCCGCCTTGAACCCGCTGCCCACCCAGCCCACTGCCCAACTGCAGAGCGGCCATTTGTGCCAGCCAGTCACCCTGAGTGGCGAGCATGTGGTCTTGGCGCCCCTGTCTGCTGCGCACCATGACGATCTGGTGGCCGCAGCGCAAGACGGCGAGTTATGGCGCCTGTGGTACACCGCCATTGCGGCGCCAGAGGGGATGGCCAGCGAAATTCAACGCCGCCTTGACTTGCAAAACCAGGGCTCTATGCTGGCGTTTGCAGTGCTCGAAAAAAGCACTGGCCGGGCGGTCGGCATGACCACCTACATGAACATCGACAACATCAACCGCCGCGTAGAAATTGGCTCTACCTGGTACCGGCGCCGGGTTCAACGCACGGCTCTCAACACAGAGTGCAAATTGTTGCTGCTCGAGCAGGCTTTTGAGCGCCTGCAATGCATCGCGGTCGAGTTTCGCACCCATTTTTTCAACCAGCAAAGCCGCGCCGGCATCGAGCGACTGGGCGCCAAGCTTGACGGCGTCTTGCGCAGCCATCAGGTGAACCCCCATCCGCAGGCCATGGGCACCCTGCGCGACACCTGTGTCTACAGCATCGTGGCAGCTGAGTGGCCCACCGTGCGCGCCCACCTGAAACACCAGTTGGTCAAACCCCGCACGGCGGCGGCAGACGCCGCCTGACGCCATGCTGATTGATTTTTTCTACACGCTTCGCTCGGCCAAGTTGCCAGTGTCGGTCAAAGAGTTTCTGACACTGCTGGAAGCCCTTCAAAAAGGTGTTGTCGGCCCGAATTTGGCGTTGGGGCAGGGGGATGCGGGCAGTGGCTACGCCCTGGATGACTTCTACTATCTCAGCCGCACCACGCTGGTCAAGGATGAAAAAAACTACGACAAGTTCGACCGCGCTTTTGCCAGCTACTTTAAGGGCGTGCAAGCGATTGCCGACTTCACCCGTGACATCCCGCTGGAATGGTTACGCAAAAACCTGGAACTCAACCTGAGCCCTGAGGAGCGGGCCAAGATTGAAAAAATGGGCTGGGACGAGCTCATGGAAACCCTCAAAAAACGCTTTGAGGAACAAAAAGAGCGCCACGAAGGCGGCAGCAAATGGATTGGCACCGGCGGCACCAGCCCGTTTGGGGCCTATGGTCAAAACCCCCAGGGCATTCGCATCGGGCAGGACAAAGGACGCAACAAAAGTGCGGTGAAGGTCTGGGATCAGCGCGCCTACAAAGACTATGACGACAGCCAAGAATTGGGCACCCGCAACATCAAGGTGGCACTGCGCCGGCTGCGCAAGTTCGCACGCGAGGGCCATGAGGAAGAGCTTGACCTTGATGACACCATACGCAGCACCGCCGCCAATGCGGGTTACCTGGACATCAAAATGATTCCCGAGCGGCACAACAATGTCAAGGTGCTGCTATTGATGGATGTGGGCGGCACCATGGACGAGCACATTGCCCGGGTTGAAGAGCTGTTCTCGGCGAGTAAATCCGAATTCAAACACCTTGAGTTTTATTATTTTCACAACTGCGTCTACGACTTCATGTGGAAGAACAACCGGCGCCGTTTCAGCGAGAAATTTCCCACGCTCGACATCATTCGCAAGTACAACAAAGACTACAAGCTGATCTTTGTTGGCGATGCCACCATGAGCCCGTATGAAATTTTGCAACCCGGCGGCAGTGTGGAGTACAACAACGAAGAGGCCGGCGTGGAATGGCTGCAGCGCCTGACCAAGGCCTTCCCCAAATTCGCTTGGATCAATCCCGAGCCCCAGGGGGTTTGGCAGTACCGACAAAGTATCAGCGTGGTGCAGCAAATCATGAACCAGCGCATGTACCCACTGACCCTGCGCGGCCTCGAGGAGGCGATGCGCTTGCTGACCAAGTAAGGCGCGCGCCCTGGCAGAGCCCGGGCTGCTTCAGCGCGGGTCGTTCAATGCCTTCCCGGCCACCCCCTTCGACGATACGCAAGCGAGACATTCCGGCGTTGCCCACTCGCACCTCACGCCATACTTGTGTCTGTAGACTGGCATCGTCTTTTTGATAGTCGCTTTAATTGCGTCCATCGACAGGGAATGTGTTTGGGTTATCTCAAAGGGGATTCGGTCAGGCACCTGGTGTTGTGCCGGATCGCACGGCGACCTCGGTCTGCGTGAGTTTTCGCCTCAAGCACCGGCGGCTATCCTCGCAAGCGTCTCGCGACCAGCGAGCATATCGTCCAGCGTGGTGTAGCCCTGGATGTAGGGGCCTCGGAAGCCACGCCCCTCGATGTCCTTGAACATCGCGGCGAAGTCGATCGTGCCCTCGCCGATGCGAAGATGCTCCTCGACCGTGCCGCGGCAGTCGGCCACCCGCACCTGGCCGCAACGGGCGATATCCATCCCCCTGGTGAAGGCCGCGATGCCGATCGGCAGGATATGGGCGTGGTTGACTGTGTAGCTCCACTTCAGCGCCGGGGAATCGATCTGGTCGAAATAGTAGTGGCATTCCTCAAGGTCCTGGCCGAGATACTTGACCTCGGCGTCCGCCGGCTCGGGGTTCATGTTCTCAAGGAACAGCATCACGCCTTCCGTCTCGGCATAGGCCGCGATCCGCTTCAGCCGCTCAAGGCCGGCCTTCATCCGCGCCTCCTTGTCCTTGGTGAAGTGGAAGCCGGCATGAAGTACCATCCATTCGGCGCCGAGCCGCTTGGTCGCCCGGACATAGGCGCGAAAGTACTCGTCGACCGCCTCGGCAATGATCGGCGAATTCTCCGCCATGTTCACTGCCGACAGCGTATGGAGGCCGAGCGCCACCCCGCTTCCCTCGAGTTTGTCGCGGATTGTCTTAGCCCGGGCCGCGCCGTCGATAAGAAGTTCCGGGTCGGGGTCGAGGCAGATCTCGAAGAACCGCACGTCGTTCCGGATCGCCCAGTCGACCGCGTCTTCGGCCGGCACGCGGCGGCCGACATCGACCCCGATACGATCCCTGATGCTAGTCATGGTGCAAGAGCCCTCGTTCGCGTTCTCGAAATCATGTGCAGAGCGACCGGCGTCAGCACTGCCAGCAACGCGCCGAAGACCAGGATCGCCGAGATTGGCCGGGTCACGAAGATCGAGAAGCTGCCATGCGACATGGTCATCGACTGGCGGAGCGTGGTCTCAAACATCGGGCCCAGGACCAGCCCGAGCACCGCGGGCGCAATCGGCCAGTCGTAGCGCTTCATGCCCCAGCCGAGCGCGCCGAAGACTACCAGCATCCAGCAGTCGTGGATGCTGTTGGCCTGCGAATAGACCCCGGTGATGCAGATCGCGACAATCGGCGGGTACAGCCATTTGTAGGGCACGCGCAGCAGCCGGGCGAACACGCCGGCGAGCGGCAGGTTAAGGATCAGCAGCAGCACATTGGCGATGAACATGCTGGCGATCACCGTCCAGATCATGTCCGAATTGGTGTGGAAGAGGTCTGGCCCCGGCCTGAGGCCATACATGATCAGGGCACCGAGCATAATCGCGGTCGCACCGGACCCGGGGACACCGAGCGAGAACATCGGCACGAAGCTGCCCGACACCGCCCCGTTATTGGCCGACTCAGGGCCGGCGACACCCTCGATGGCGCCCCGGCCGAACCGGGACGGATCCTTGGCGAGCCGCTTTTCGACAATGTAGGACACGAATGCGGCGATCGTCGCTCCAGTGCCCGGCAGGACTCCGACGATGAAGCCGATCACTGAGCCGCGGGCGATCGGCCCACGGGCGGCGCGCCAGTCCTCCCGCGACGGCAGCATTCGTCCGATCTTGTCGATGACTGGCTGTGCCGTTCCCATGTTGCAGGTCGCGAGCACCTCACCAAGGCCGAACAGCGCCACCGCGAGGACGATAAATTCGATGCCGTCGAGCAGCCAGAGTTGTCCGAAATTGAGTCGAGGGACTCCTGTCTGGGAGTCAATGCCAACGGTTGAGAGCAGCAGGCCGGCGACCCCCATCGCGAGCCCTTTGATCACCGAATCGCCGACCACCGCAAGACAGGTGAGGCCGAGCAGCACCAGTGCGAAATATTCCGGCGGCCCGAACGCCAAGGCGAAGCCGGCAAGAGTAGGCGCCAGCAAGACAAGACCGACCAGGCCGACGGTGCCGGCGATGAACGAGCCGATCGCGGCGATGCCGAGGGCAACGCCGGCGCGACCCTGGCGGGCCATCTGGTGCCCGTCGACTGCAGTCATGACGCCGCTCGCCTCACCCGGCACGTTGACCAGCACCGAGGTGAGCGTCCCGCCATACTGCGAGCCGGCATAGATGCCGGCGAACATGATCAGGGCGCTGGTCGGATCGCCCCCGAAGGTGATCGGCAGCAAAAGGGCGATCGCCGCAGACGGGCCGATGCCGGGCAGGGCGCCGACGATCTGGCCGAGCAGCACCCCGAGCAGGCAGATCAGCAGATAGGTCGGCGAGAAAGCTGCCTGGAAGCCGCCGAGGAGATTGGCAAGGACGTCCATGTCAAATCCCCAGCGGTCCCTGGGGCAGCGGAACCCCCAGCCAGACGCGGAACAGGAAATGGAGGCCGGCCGCAGTCGCTGCCGCGACGCCGAGCGATGGGACCACCGGCAAGCGCTCTACGACGATGAACAGAGCGAGCAGCGTCACCATGATCGCGGGGACGAACCCGGCCGTTTCGATCCCAAGGATGGTAAGGGCGACGACTAGGATAATTGTCAGCGGCTTGCGCGGGCTCTCGGCAACGGCCGCGAGACGCTCCGCCGACAAGAGCCGCCCAGCGAGGACGATGCCGGAGAGCAGCACGAGGAGCGCCCCGTAGACGAACGGCATGAAGCCGGTTCCGGGGGCAAATCCCAACCAGAAGCCGAGCGGGACCGAGGCGGCCATCCAATAAAGGCCGCCGGCCAGTAATAGCGCCGCGATCGCGGTATCGCCGTTGACGAAGCGCCGCGACGCCATCATCGGAGCGACTTGAAACGCTCCTCCTGCTCTGCCAGGAACTTGATCAGGTCCGGCCCCTTTAGCGAGCTTTCCGTGAGGAGGTTTTCTTTGAGGTATTTCTTGATCGCGGGCGACGCCGCGAGCTTGTCCATCACTCCGACCCAGTAGGTGACCGCTGCTTCGGGCACACCTTTGGGCAGGGCGACGCCGCGCCAGACCTGCACCGCCTTGGCGTCGATGCCCTGCTCCTTCATGGTCGGCACGTCCGCCATGTCGGGATAGCGCGTGTCCCGGAAGGCGCCCAGAGCCCGCACCGTGCCCGCCTTCAGGTGGCCGGTATATTCGATTGGATTGGCGACGGCGACGTCGACATGGCCGCCGAGCAACGCGGTCAGCACCTCGCCGCCGCTGTTGAAAGTAATCTGGTTGAGGTCGACGCCGCTGGCGCGGATGAAGGCCCGCTGGCCCATCGTGTCGCCACCGGTCGGGCCACCCGAGCCCGCCTTGATCGTCTTGGGCGGCATCGCCTTGGCGGCCTCCACGAACTCCTTGGCGGTCTTCCAGGGCTTGTCGGCCCTGACCACCAAGACGAAGTCGTCGAGCATGAAATTGTAGATCGGCTGCAGATCCTTCAGGCCTGGGGCGCCAGGCACGGTGAGCGGCGTCGCCTGCAGCGGGTTGTTGGCCAGCACCAGCGTATGCGGCTCGCGCGCCCGGTTAGCGAGGACATAGGCTACGCCCACCGCGCTCCCGCCGCCGGGCTGGTTCACCACCTTCACGGGCACCGGCACCATTTTCTCCTCGACCATAACCTGAGCCATGATCCGAGCGAACACATCGGCGCCACCACCCACGGCGTAAGGCACAACGAACTCGATCGGCTTGGTCGGTACCCAGCCTTGCGCCGCCGCTGGCCCCGCGCCGCACAAGAATGCCGCGCCAGCCAGAACCACTCCCAGCAGAGATGTCCTCATGATTAATTCCTTCCGTTCCGCATACTCCGCCCTTTTCGGATTTTGCCTATATTTCCCATGGCTAATATAAGGGCAAACCCTTAGACCAGGGTCCAATCCCGCGCGCGGGGAACGTTCAAAGACCTGCCAACTCGGCAGTTCCGAGCCTGCGGCAGGGGACGGTGGCGGACTGATCCGTTTGGTAAAACCGCCTGTCGCGGGTCCAGCCGGTGCGATCCCTTGCGGGGATGCCGGGAGCGAGACACCGCCAGCTCGACCCCACCCGCCGCCTAAACTCAACCGGCCGGGGCGCGTGCGTCCTTCCGGGCGGATATCGCATGCGGGAGGGTAAGGCGCGCCATCTCGCTTCCTTCTGGGCATTTTCACGCGCCATGATCCCGGCGCCTGATTGCCGACCAGACCGCGCACCCTAGCTTCGGCTAAATCGGCTCGGAGTTCAGCAGGGAGTTCATGTCTGATGCCATCCCGCTGCGGATCAACGGCGTAAGTGCGCGGAAAAAGAATCCACTCACGTTTTCCTCGACAGTCACTTTGGCGTTCAATCGCGCAGGTGTTCGCTCAACAGCTGGGCCACATGGATTGCAGGGCGAGCGCTGGCCTGTCTGATTTGATGCCTGCAACTGGTGCCGTCAGCGACCCACAGCGCCTCGGGGCGCGCGCGCAGGGCGGGTAACAAGCTCAGTTCGGCCATGTCCATGGACACCCTTTCGTGCGCTGCCTCATAGCCAAAGCTGCCGGCCATGCCGCAGCAACTGCTGTCGATCAGTTCCGGCTCGGCGCCTGGAATCAGCCGAATCACCTCAAGCACGTCGGGCATCAAACCAAAGGCTTTTTGGTGGCAGTGCCCGTGTACCAAGATGGGTTGTTGGGCGGGCCTTAATTTGGTGCTCAAACCCAGCAAGCGCCCGGCTTTGGCTTCGCGGGCCAAAAATTCTTCAAGCAACACCGCCTCGGCACCCACGGTCTGGGCTGCTTCGCCCAAGCCCATAACCAGCGCTTCGTCACGCAGGGTCAACAAGCACGAGGGCTCCAGGCCAACAATGGGAATGCCGCGCTGCGCAAAGGGCAGCAAGGCGTTGATCAGTTCGCCGGCCTGTTTGCGTGCCTGATCAACCAGGCCCTGGGACAAAAAAGTTCGTCCGCAACACAGGTGTGGGCCACCCGCGCTCGAGCTTCGCCCGGCTTTGGCGGCGAGGTGAATGCTGTAACCGGCAGCGCTCAAAACCCGAAAAGCCGCCCGCGCGTTGTCCGATTCAAAGTAGCCATTAAAGGTGTCCACAAACAAGACCAGGGGCTTTTCAGCACGCAGCAGGTCTTGCGCCGACACCCCGGCAGGGCCTTGGTTGAAAAAATGCTGGGCTTGCCAAGTTGGCCAGCTGCGTCGGGCCGACAGGCCGGTCAGAAGCTCGGCCCAGCGGGCCAATACAGGCAGGCGGTTACGCAGGTTCAGCAGGCCCGAAAAGCGAGCTGCAAAGGGCGCATAAAGCGGCAGGTAAGCGATCAAGCGGTCTTTCAAGGTGTAGCCATGCCGAGACTTGTAGTGGTGGAGGGTTTCGATCTTCATGCGCGCCATGTCAACGCCGGTGGGGCAATCGCGTCGGCAGCCTTTGCAGCTCACGCACAGGTCCATCGCCTCCATCAGGGCCGGACTGGCCAGCCCGTGGTCATCAAGTTGGCCGCTGAGCGCGAGGCGCAAGGTGTTGGCTCGGCCCCGGGTCAGGTGTTGCTCGTCCCGGGTGACCCGGTAGCTTGGGCACATGGTCCCGGCGTCGAAGTTTCGACAAGTGCCGTTGTTGTTGCACATGTCCACGGCTTTGGCAAAGCCTTGTGCCGGGTCACCACCAGTGCCAGGGCTGCTGATTTCCTCGGTGAGAGGGTTGTTTTGGACATCCCAGGCGCGCCAGTCCAGGGCAGTTTGAATCGGGATCACCTTGTAAGCCGGGCCATAACGCATCAGCGAGCGCTCGTCCATGGCCGGCGGGTTGACGATGCGTTGGGGTGAGAGCAGGTTCAGCGGATCCAGGTGCTGTTTGATTGCAGCAAAAGCCTGGTTGATTTTGGGGCCAAATTGCCATTGAATCCACTCACCCCGGCACAAACCGTCGCCATGCTCACCGCTGTAGGCGCCCCGGTATTTGCGCACCAGGGCGCTGGCCTCTTCTGCGATGCGACGCATCTGGCTCGCGCCCTGGCGCCGCATATCCAAAATTGGCCGTACATGCAGCGTACCCACCGATGCGTGCGCATACCAGGTGCCCCGGGTCCCGTGGCGTTTGAATACTTCAGAGAGTTGGTCTGTGTACTGCGCGAGATGCTCCAGAGGTACCGCGCAGTCTTCAATAAAGCTCACCGGTTTTCCGTCGCCCTTGAGGCTCATCATGATGTTCAAGCCAGCTTTGCGCACATCCCACAATTTTTTTTGCGACATTTCGTCGGTCAGTTCGACCACGCTGCCCGGCAGGCCGAGGTCTCCCATCAGCGCCGCCAATTGGCGCAGCTTGAGCTTCA
>CAMATS010000020.1 GCA_945861195.1 Rhodoferax sp. OV413 | reverse complement strand
GCCGACTCCTCGATGTCCTCGTCCATCGCGTCTTCCGGGATGGACAGTCCGTAATACTGCTTGACCCAGCGTTTTTCTTCCGGGGTGGGCGATTCGAGGTCAACCCAGATGGGCTGGAACTTGGAGAGCTCCTCCAGCGATTCGATCTCTTCTTGAAAAAGTCGGCCGTTGGCGAGCGAGAAAATATTGAGCATGGCTCACTCCCTGTAATGGATGGCATCAGGCGGTTTTGGGGTGTTGGCTTTCAACCCCGATGCAATCAAGGGAGCCGAAAGCTAGCAACTCGGGTAGGTGTCCAAGGGGCGCTTTGCGGTCGTGAAGAAGCGAAGATTATGGCACCGCTGGCTGTTGCCCTGGCGCAAAAAAATCGCTAGAAAACCATTGCTTTTATGTGCCGCCGGGCGCATAGTGAATTGCCATCTCGGTTTAACCCTGTAACCAAAGGAGCCAATCCATGAACTTGACGATCAGCGGTCATCACCTCGAGGTCACACCGGCCTTGCGCAGTTATGTCACGACCAAGCTGGATCGAATCATCCGCCACTTCGACCAGGTGGTTGATGTCAAAGTACTGTTGACGGTTGAGAATTTGAAAGAAAAGGAGCGAAGGCAGCGGGCCGAATGCAGCATTCATGTCAAGGGCTCGGACATGTTTGCCGAGAGTTCCCACGAAGACCTGTATGCCGCAGTCGATGATCTGGTCGACAAACTTGACCGGCAGGTGGTGCGCCACAAGAGCCGGGTCAAGAACCATCACCACCAGGCGGCCAAGCGCCTGATGTAGACGCCATGTGCCGTCTGCCCGGGCTCGGGCAGACGGGTTTGGGGGCGGGTGCTTGGGTGCATAATGCCGCTTCTCATGAATCGCCTCGCCTCCATTTTACCGGCCGCGCAAGTTTTGGTGCGTGTTGCTGCCACCAGCAAGAAGAGGGCTTTTGAGGAGGTTGGCCTGCTGTTTGAGGGCCTGTACGGCCTCAGCCGCGCCCTTGTCACCGACAGTCTTTTTTCTCGTGAACGCCTCGGCTCCACCGGCTTGGGCCATGGGGTGGCCATTCCACACGGGCGCATCAAGGGTCTCAAATTGCCTATGGCGGCAGTGTTTCAGTTGCTCGCACCGATTGGCTTTGACGCGCCAGACGAAAAGCCGGTGAGCCTCTTGATTTTTCTTCTGGTGCCCGAGGCGGCGACCCAAAAGCACCTGGAAATCCTCTCGGAAATTGCAGAAATGCTCAGCGATGCCGAACTGCGCCAAAAACTCTTGGCCGAGGCAGAGGCCGCTGATGTGCATGCCTTGATCGCCAACTGGCATTCGGCGCAGACCGCTTGAGCCTGCGTCAAACCAAGGCCTGCCTCAGGGCTTGAGCAGACCCAGCATGAAGCCCACGGTTGTCAGTGCTGATGTGTTGTTCGAAGAATTTCGCGGCCTCTTGAAATGGCATTGGGTGGCCGGTCTGGGCGCCTCAGAGCGCCGTTTTGACGAAGTTGCGGTACGCGCCGCCCGCTCCGGGGCCGATCTGGTGGGCTACCTCAACTACATCCATCCCTACCGCTTGCAGATTTTGGGTGAGCGAGAAATCGCCTACCTGATGAACGCCACGGCGCAGGATTGCGACCGGCGCATCGGCCGCATCGTGACGCTCGAGCCGCCCATGCTGGTGCTTGCGGACGGCCAGGCAGCACCGGATGCACTGGTCTCGATGTGCGAACGCGCCCAAATCCCGATGTTTGCCACCCCGAGCTCGTCGGCTTTTGTGATTGATGTGCTACGCGCCTACTTGTCCAAGCATTTTGCCGATCGCGCCTCCATGCACGGGGTGTTCATGGACATCCTGGGCATGGGCGTGCTGATTACTGGCGAGTCTGGCTTGGGCAAGAGCGAGTTGGGACTCGAGCTGATTTCTCGCGGCAACGGGCTGGTGGCCGATGACGCGGTTGACCTGTTTCGCATCAACCAGAACACCATTGAGGGCAGATGTCCAGAGCTCTTGACCAACTTGCTGGAGGTGCGCGGTATTGGCCTGCTCGACATTCGATGCATTTTTGGCGAAACCGCGGTGCGCCGAAAAATGCGGCTCAAGCTGATTGTGCACTTGGTGCGTCGCGAAACTCTGGAGCGAGACTACGAACGCCTCCCCCACGAACCACTGCTCCAGGATGTGCTCGGCGTGCCGGTTCGCAAGGTGGTGATCCAGGTGGTGGCAGGGCGCAATATCGCTGTGTTGGTAGAGGCGGCCGTGCGCAACACCATTTTGCAATTGCGCGGCATTGACACTTACCAAGAGTTTGTCGAGCGCCACCGCATTGAAATGAGCAGCGCCCAAAGCCAGCCGGGCCAGCCACCGCCCGCCTGATCAGCCCGCCTGGCGCAGCGCCTGTGGCCGGTTTGGGCAGGCCTGGCGCACGCAGTTGGCATACAGGCTCAGGGCATGGTCGGCGATAGCAAAGCCCTTGGCCTTGGCTACTTCATGTTGGCGGCTTTCGATGTCGGCATCGTAAAACTCTTCAACCCGTCCGCAATCCAGGCACACCAAGTGGTCATGGTGCTGGCCTTCGTTGAGTTCATAGACTGATTTTCCGCTCTCAAAATGGTTGCGGCTCAGGATGCCGGCCTGCTCAAACTGCGCCAGGACCCGGTAAACCGTGGCCAGGCCGACGTCGGAGCGGTCTTGCAGCAGGACCCTGAACACATCCTCTGCAGACATGTGGCGCTGCGCCCCAGTCTGGAAAACCTCCAGAATTTTCAGCCGCGGTAGCGTGGCCTTCAAACCGGTATTTTTGAGTTCGTCGCTGTTGGTCATGAAGGATTGCGGTCGGGCCCTTGAAAGGGTCAGTTGGCGGGCCGGGTAGCGGGTCTTCCGGGCGATGCTTTTCGACTCTGCCGCTGCAGGTGCAAACAGTACAATGGATCATCATATCTTCAATGCTGTGCACATGCCTGATTCAACACGCTGCCTTCGACAACTGTGCCTGCTTTTGCTTGGGTACGCGCTGATTGCCTGCAGCAGTCTGGATTCAGCCAGCAAAACCGTGGTGGGCGCAGTCTCTCCCTACAAAATAGACATTGTTCAGGGCAACTTTGTCTCTGCCGAGCAATTGGCCGCTGTCAAGCCAGGCATGAGCCGGGCTCAGGTGCGCGATATTTTGGGCACGCCTTTGCTGGCCAGTGTTTTCCATGCTGACCGTTGGGACTATGTATTTACCTTCCGCCGCCAGGGGCAGGCGGCACAGTCGCGCACCTTGAGTGTTTTTTTCAAGGCTGAGGTGTTGGTGCGAATCGAGGCTGACCCCATGCCCACCGAGGCCGAGTTTGTGGCGACGTTGGACTCAGGGCGTCGGCTTGGCAAGGTGCCGGTGCTCGAGGCGCCGCCAGCGCCAGCCCAGCCAGGCGCGGCGGCCAAGCCACCCGAGGCCAAGGCCCAGGCGCCGCTGCCCAGCACCTACCCACGGCTAGAGCCAGCAGCCCCATGAGCGGCAGCCCGAGCCAAAACACAGCCCAGCGCATTGCCGTGGCCGGCGCCTCCGGGCGCATGGGGCAGATGCTGATACAGGCCCTGCTGGCGGCACCAGATTGCCGGCTCAGTGGCGCGCTGGACCAGGCGCAGAGCCCGGCCATAGGTCTGGATGCAAGCGCTTTCCTGGGGCAAGACAGCGGGGTTGCCATCACCGCTGACCTGCAGCTCGGTTTGGCCCAGGCTGAGGTTCTGATCGATTTCACCCGGCCAGAGGGCACGCTGGCCCATCTGCAGGTCTGCTGCGCCCTCGGTGTTGGCCTGGTGATTGGCACCACCGGCTTTAACGAGGCGCAGAAGGCCGAGATTGCAGACGCCGCGCGCCACATCCCCATCGTCATGGCGCCCAACATGAGTGTGGGCGTGAATGTCACGCTCAAGCTGCTCGAGACCGCCGCCCGCGCGCTCGCCACCGGCTATGACATCGAAATCATCGAGGCCCACCACCGGCACAAGGTTGATGCGCCGTCCGGCACGGCCCTGAAAATGGGGGAGGTGATCGCCGCCGCGCTTGGCCGCGATCTCAAAGACTGCGCGGTTTACGACCGCCAAGGGCTGAGCGGCGAGCGCGAGCCCGCCTGCATTGGTTTCTCTTCCATCCGGGGTGGCGACATCGTGGGTGACCACACCGTGCTGTTCGCCGGTACCGGTGAGCGCATCGAGATCACACACAGGTCCTCGAGCCGCAGCACCTATGCCCAAGGCAGCTTGCGCGCGGCGCGTTTTTTGCGGCAACACAAGGTGGGCCTGTTTGACATGGCTGACGTGCTGCAACTTCGATGAATCTGCTGCAAATCTACGAGCAGGGGGATGTCCTGATCAAGGGCGTGTCTGTGCTGCTGCTACTGATGTCAGTCGCCTGCTGGGTGGTCATCGTCTGGAAGACCTGGTTCTTGTACCGCGTGGGCGCTGACATCGCTCGCAGCACGGCGGCTTTCTGGCAGTGCAACTCGGTGGCCAATGCTGCATTGTCCCTGCCCGGTTTTGATCGCGAAGGCCTGGTCTTGCCCCTAGTGCAGGCCATCACCATCCAGGTCGGCAACACCCTGGGCGCGGCGGGCGACCGGTCTCAGCAGCTGACCCGCCTCTTGCGCGATGCGCTGCATGGAGTGCTGGCGCGGCTGCACTACGGGCAGGTGCTGCTCGCCACCGTCGGATCCACGGCGCCTTTTGTCGGCTTGCTTGGCACCGTGTGGGGCATTTACCGCGCCCTGATCGGGATTGCCGACGCCGGACAGGTCAGCATTGACAAAATCTCCGGCCCGGTGGGCGAAGCCCTGGTCATGACAGCTGCCGGTTTGGCTGTGGCGATTCCGGCGGTTTTGGCCTACAACGTCATGGGGCGCACGATTGCCAGGCTGGAGGCAGACCTCGAGGGCTTTGCCCGTGACCTGCGCGAATTGGCGGCCAGCCCTGGCTTTTGCATCGACTGAGGGGCCAAGAGCAAGGCCATGTCATTCGGACGTCTGGAGCGCTCCCAAGCTGCGCAGCCCATCAGCGAGATCAATGTCACACCCCTGGTCGACGTGATGTTGGTGCTCTTGGTTATCTTCATCCTGACCGCGCCCCTGCTGGCGAGCTCGATCAAGCTTGACCTGCCCAAGAGCGCGGCCGCCCAGCCGGGCGAGGCGCCGCGCGCCCTCACTCTGGTCGTCGACCGCACGGGGCAAATTTTTCTTGCCGACCAGCCGATCGCTCCCGAGCAACTCGCACAGGCCCTGCGCCAAACAGCGCAGGCCAAGCCAGACACCGAACTGCGCCTGCGGGCCGATGCACAAGTGCCCTATGGCCGCATTGTTGAGGTGATGGGCCTGGCCCACCAAGCCGGCCTGAACCGGATCGGCTTTGTGACCGATCCCACGGCTCCGGTCAAACCCTAAAATCGCGGGCTGGCAGCCGCCCGGGCTGCACCTCATTGAATGCCCATGGACGAAAAATACCAGCATATCGCCGTAGAGCAGGCGGCCCAGAGCCACTGGACTGCCTGCGATGCCTACCGTGTCAGCGAAGACCCGGCCAAGAAAAAGTTCTACGCCTGCTCCATGCTGCCCTACCCGAGTGGCAAGCTGCACATGGGCCATGTGCGCAACTACACCATCAACGACATGCTCACGCGCCACCTGCGCATGAAAGGCTACAACGTGCTCATGCCCATGGGCTGGGACGCCTTTGGCCTGCCGGCCGAAAACGCCGCGCTGAAAAATCAGGTGCCACCGGCCAAGTGGACCTACGACAACATCGCCTACATGAAGCAGCAGATGCAGGCCATGGGCCTGGCCATCGACTGGAGCCGCGAGCTCGCCACCTGTGACCCGAGCTACTACAAGTGGAACCAGTGGCTGTTTTTGAAAATGCTGGACAAGGGCATTGCCTACCGCAAAACCCAGGTCGTTAACTGGGACCCGGTGGACCAAACTGTGCTGGCCAATGAGCAGGTGATTGACGGCAAGGGCTGGCGCACCGGCGCAGTGGTAGAAAAACGCGAAATTCCAGGCTACTACCTGAAGATCACGGCCTATGCCGAAGAGCTGCTGGACCATGTGCAGCACAAGCTGCCGGGCTGGCCCGAGCGTGTCAAGCTGATGCAGGAAAACTGGATTGGCAAGAGCGAAGGCCTGCGCTTTGCTTTCACGCACGACATCCGCGCTGCCGACGGTTCCCTGATCGGCGACGGTCGCATGCACGTGTTCACCACCCGGGCCGACACCATCATGGGCGTGACCTTTTGTGCGGTGGCCCCAGAACACCCTCTGGCCCAGCAGGCGGCACTCGGCAAGCCGGCGCTGGCGGCCTTTATCGAAGCCTGCCAACGCGGCGGCAGCACCGAGGCCGAGCTCGCCACCCAAGAGAAAAACGGCATGGACACCGGCCTGCTGGTGAAGCATCCGCTCAGCGCCGCACCGCTGGCGGTGTGGGTCGGCAACTATGTGCTGATGGGCTATGGCGATGGCGCCGTGATGGGTGTGCCAGCCCACGATGAGCGCGACTTTGCCTTTGCCCTGAAATACAACTTGCCCATCGCGCCCGTGGTCGGCGTGGCCGGGCAGGTCTTTGACGCCAGCCGCTGGCAGGACTGGTATGGCGACAAGTCCGCCGGCCGGGCGATCAACTCGGGCAAATTTGATGGCCTGGACTTCAAGGCCTGCGTCGACGCCGTGGCCCTTGACTTGGCTGCCTTGGGTCTGGGTCAGAAAAAAACCACCTGGCGCCTGCGCGACTGGGGTGTGAGCCGGCAACGCTACTGGGGCACGCCCATTCCGATCATCCATTGCGCGGTGCACGGCGCGGTGCCGGTGCCCGAACAAGACCTGCCGGTGCTGCTGCCGCAGGATTGTGTGCCCGATGGCAGCGGCAACCCCTTGCACCAGCACGCGGGTTTCCATGCCGGTGTGGTGTGCCCGGTCTGCAGCCGCCCGGCGCGGCGCGAAACCGACACCATGGACACCTTTGTCGACAGCTCCTGGTACTTCATGCGCTACTGCGATCCCCAAAACGAGCAGGCCATGGTCGCCGGGGGCGCTGACTACTGGATGCCCATGGACCAGTACATCGGCGGCATCGAGCACGCCATCCTGCACCTGCTTTACGCGCGTTTCTGGACCAAGGTGATGCGCGACCTCGGCCTGGTCAAGGTGGACGAACCCTTCACCAAGCTGCTGACCCAAGGCATGGTGCTCAACCACATCTATTCACGCAAGGGCGACAAGGGCGGCGTAGAGTACTTTTGGCCGCACGAGGTGGAAGACCAGCACGACGACTCTGGCAAGGTGACGGGCGCCCGGCTCAAGGCAGCCAAGGGCGAACTGCCAGCCGGCACGCTGATCACCTATGAGGGGGTCGGCACCATGAGCAAGAGCAAGAACAACGGTGTGGACCCGCAGGACCTGATCGAAAAATACGGCGCCGACACCGCGCGCTTGTACACCATGTTCACCGCCCCACCCGAGGCCACGCTGGAGTGGAACGATGCTGCGGTGGAGGGCTCTTACCGTTTTTTGAAACGGGTCTGGAACTTTGGCAGCAAACTCGCAGCCCCGCATGCGGGCGGCTTGGCAGCAGCAGTGGCTGGGTCTAAAAACCTCAAAGGCCTGCAGTTTGGCAAAGAGGCCAAGGCGCTGCGACTCGATATTCATACCCTGCTCAAGCAGGTCGACTACGACTACCAGCGCATGCAGTACAACACCGTGGTGTCTGGCGCCATGAAGATGATCAATGCGCTTGATGACTTCAAGGCGGTGCACACGCCCGGTGGCGCGATTGCACAAACCGAGGGCTTCGGCATCCTGCTGCGCTGCCTCTATCCAGCCACACCGCACATTACCCACGCGCTGTGGCAGGGCCTGGGTTATGCCGCTGTGCTGGGCGATATTCTGGATGCCCCCTGGCCTGTGGTCGACCCTGACGCTCTGGCGCAGGACGAGATCGAGCTCATGCTGCAAATCAACGGCAAGCTGCGCGGCGCCATCACGGTCCCGGCTGATGCATCGCGCGAGGCCATCGAGGGCTTGGCCGCTGGCAGCGAAGTTTTTCTTAAGCTCGGCGCCGGCGCCACGCCGAAAAAAATCATTGTCGTGCCGGGGCGGCTGGTCAACCTGGTCATCTGAGCATCAAGCCCATGCAGCGCCGCGCACTCCTTGCCCTCATACCGCCCGCCGGCCTGGCTGTGGCGGGCTGCGGTTTCAAGCTGCGTGGCAGCCAAAACTATGGGTTTGAGCGCATCGCTGTCCTGCCCAACCCGGGCGGCCCCCTGCTCACTGAGCTGCGCCGGTCTTTGGCCAACGCCGTCACTGTGCTGCCTGCAGAGGCGCCCTTGAGCCAGGCTCAGGTGGTACTCGATTTGCTGCAGGAGCAGCGCGAAAAAATCGTCGTCGGCGTGAACGCATCAGGGCAGGTGCGAGAGTTTCAGCTGCGCCTGCGGGTGCGCTTCAAGCTGCGCACGCCGCAGGGCCAGGAGCTGATCGGGCCCAGCGATATTTCTCAGCAGCGCGACATCAGCTTCAATGAATCGGCGGTGCTGGCCAAGGAAGCCGAAGAGGGCCTGATGTACCGAGACATGCAGTCTGACATTGTTCAGCAACTGTTGCGCCGGCTGGCGGCATGGCAAGCGGTAGCGCCCCTGGCGAACTAGCCCGGTGAGCGGTCAAACGCCCTCGATGATGCGGATCTCGCGTACCACTGCGTTGTCGCCCAGGGCCACCAGCGCCTCTTGGTAAGCCGGGCTGTCGTAGGCGGCCAGGGCAGCGGCCACGCTGTCAAACTCGATGAGCACGGTGCGCTGCTGCAGGCCGCTTTCTTTGACCGCCGCAGGCAGGCCGCGCGCCAAAAACTTAGCCCCGGCGGCACTCAGGGCCGGCCCGGCCAATTTGGCATAGGCGGCCAGCGCATCGGCGTCAGAGACAGAGCGGTAAACGCTGATCCAGTAGGCTTTGGACATGGCAGGGTTCCTTGGGTTGAAAAATTCGGTGAAGGCTGGCCGCGCCAAGCTCGGGGCGCTGGCGTCTAGGTTGAAGTATCGGGCATTTTCAAGCGCTCTGGCCCGCCCTTGGGACGACACCCGAGCGCTAAACTCTGCCGATGCAAGTCTCCGCCAGCCAGCTTGAAAACCACCTCAAACGCGGGCTCCAAAGCCTCTACACGGTGTATGGTGAGGAGCTCCTGTTGGTGCAAGAGGCCGGTGACAGCATCCGAGCCATGGCTCGCGCCCAGGGCTTTAGCGAGCGCTGCTCCTTCACCGTGGCGGGTGCCCGCTTTGATTGGGGCGAGGTGCTGGCTGCTGCCGGCAGCATGAGCCTGTTTGCCGATCGCCAGTTGCTCGAACTGAGCATTCCCTCTGGCAAACCGGGCGTTGAGGGCAGTGCCATGCTCCAGCGTCTGGCCGACAGCGCAGCAGACAATGACAGCACGCTGTGCCTGATCACCCTGCCGCAGCTTGACAAATCCACCCGGGCCAGCGCCTGGTTCGCAGCACTCGACCGCCAGGGCGTAACCGTTCCCGTGGGCGCAGTGGACCGGCAGGCCCTGCCGATGTGGATTGCGCAACGGCTCTCGGCTCAGGGCCAACGGGTGCGGGGCGGCCAAGAGGGCCAGCGCAGCTTGCAGTTTTTTGCCGACCGGGTCGAGGGCAATCTGCTGGCGGCACACCAAGAAATTCAAAAGCTCGCCCTGCTGCACCCGGTCGGAGAAATCAGCCTCGAGCAAATCGAGTCGGCGGTCTTGAACGTGGCGCGCTATGACGTGTTCAAGCTGACCGAATCGGTGTTGGCCGGCCAGCCCTTGCGGGTGCAGCGAATGCTAGACGGCCTGCGGGCCGAGGGTGAGGCCGAGGTGCTGGTGCATTGGGCTCTGAGCGAAGATATCCGCGCCCTCAAGCGGGTCAAGGACGCCATCGCCCAGGGCCGACCGCTGCCGATGGCGCTGCGTGAGCAGCGGATCTGGGGTTTCAAAGAGCAGCTGTTCGAGCGGGTTGTGCCGCGCTTGAGCCAGGCCAAGCTGGCCGAACTGCTGCAGGCCGCCCACCGGGTCGATGGCATTGTGAAGGGCCTCAAACAGCCTGATTGGCCGCAAGACGGCTGGGGCGCGCTGCACCGGCTGGCGCAGATGCTCTGCGCCCTGTGCATGCCTGCGCCGGCTGGCGTTTAATTGGAATCTGACCCCAATTCCGCGCCAACTCCCTGTGAGGTGGCGCAGTTAGCCGGGGTTTACCAGTTGGTCTCGCGTTCGGGTGAGGCCGTGATGTTGTGAATCGCCAGATCCGCGCCATCAAACTCTTCTTCGTGGCTCATGCGCAGTCCGACAGCCGCCTTGAGCACGCCATAGACGACAAAGCCTCCGGCAAGGGCCCAGCCAACGCCCAGCGCCGTGCCTAAA
Source organism: Rhodoferax sp. OV413 (assembly GCA_945861195.1). Classification (GTDB taxonomy): domain Bacteria; phylum Pseudomonadota; class Gammaproteobacteria; order Burkholderiales; family Burkholderiaceae_C; genus Rhodoferax. The sequence goes on along the minus strand of CAMATS010000020.1, from coordinate 4,553 downwards.
AGCTGCGCCTCCAGGGAGACGCCGCCCAATCCCCCCAGTGCCTGGCTGCCAAAAATGCCGGCAGCCAAACCGCCCCAGGTGCCGCACAAACCATGCAAGGGCCAGACGCCCAGCACGTCGTCAATCCGCCATTTGTTTTGTGTCAGTGTGAACATATACACAAAAATCGCGCCTGCAATAGCGCCGACCGCCAATGCGCCAATCGGGTGCATCAAGTCCGATCCAGCGCACACCGCTACCAACCCTGCCAGCGGCCCGTTGTGCAAGAAGCCTGGGTCATTTTTACCTAGCACCAGCGCAGCCAGCGTACCGCCCGCCATGGCCATCAGCGAGTTCACTGCCACCAGTCCGGACATCTTGTCCAGGGTTTGGGCACTCATCACATTGAAGCCAAACCAGCCGACCGTCAACATCCAGGCACCCAGCGCCAAAAAGGGAATGCTCGACGGCGGATGCGCCGATACCGCGCCATCTTTGCGGTAGCGGTTGCTGCGCGCGCCCAGCAGCACCACAGCGCCCAAGGCAATCCAACCGCCCACGGCATGCACGACGATACTGCCTGCGAAGTCGTGAAACTCGGCCCCGGTGCGGGCTTTGATCCAGGCCTGCACGCCAAAATTCTGGTTCCAGGCAATGCCCTCAAAGACCGGGTACAACAGCCCAACAACCACCGCCGTGGCCACCAACTGGGGCCAGAACCTGGCACGCTCGGCAATGCCACCAGAAATAATCGCAGGAATCGCTGCAGCAAAGGTCAGTAAAAAGAAGAACTTGACCAGCTCGTAACCGTTTTTTGCGGCAAGCTGTTCGGCGCCCACAAAAAAGTGGCTGCCGTAGGCCACTGTGTAGCCGACCACAAAATACACCACCGCCGACACAGAAAAGTCTGCCAGTATCTTTACCAGCGCATTCACCTGGTTTTTCCGCCGCACCGTGCCCAACTCCAAGAATGCAAACCCTGCATGCATTGCAAGCACCATGACCGCGCCCAAGAGAATGAACAATGCATCCGTGCTTTGTTTTAGTGCTTCCATGCCAATACCCTCGTCAAAAATGCATTTTTTTGGTGCAAATGCTTGGTAAATAAAGCAAACGCACCCTATAAAAGCAATTTTTGCACCAAGATAAGTACTGGCTGCAGCAGGCCCTGATAGAAAACCCCTTTGACCTGCTGCGCACCGCGGCGCTGTGCGCTGACACTGCGCTGCGCCGGCTGGCGTTTAATTGGAATCTGACCCCAATTTGTCTTGGAGGTCGGCCAGTACACTCGTTCTATGTCGACTTTGTACCTGGACCACTTCGGCCTGAAAAAGCCCCCGTTTCAAATCACGCCAGACCCGGATTTCTTTTTTTCCGGGGGGCAGCGGGGACCTATTTTGGGGGCGCTGGTGCATGTGGCCACGCATGACGAGGGCATCAGCACGGTGGTGGCTGAGGTTGGCAGCGGCAAGACGCTGCTGGCCCGCCTGATGATTGCCCAGCTTCCCTCGGCCTTGTGCTCGGTTTACTTGGCAAACCCCTGTTTTAACCGGGACGAAATCATCGAGGCCATATCACGCGATCTGGGTTTGCCGGACCTGGTCGCCTCCAGGGAAGGCAAGCTTGCGGCCTTGCAGCAGGAACTGGTGCGCCGCCATGCTGCCGGCCAACGTGTGCTGCTGGTGATTGATGAGGCACACACCATGCCGATTGAATCCATCGAAGAAGTGCGCCTGCTTTCAAATATCGAGAGCGCACAGCACAAACTGGTCAACATCATGTTGTTTGGCCAAACCGAACTCGACGACCTGCTCGCCCAGCCCCGCTTGCGCCAGCTCAGAGACCGGGTGATTCACCGCTTCGACCTACAGCGCCTGAAAGCTGATGAGATCGGCGCCTATATCGACCACCGCCTGCGTGTGGCCGGCTGGAGCAGTGCCCGGCTGTTTTCGCTGCCGGCCCTGGCACACCTGGTCAGGGTATCGGATGGACGAGCCCGCCGCATCAACCTGCTGGCCGACAAGGCTTTGCTGGCTGCCTATTCCCTGGGTAAACAAGAGGTCGATGAGGCTCAGGTCAGCAGTGCGGCCAGCGAGTTGCCAAGCGGCCAACTGGGCGTCGCCAGAAAGCGCCTGCAACCCTGGGGCAGCCCGCCCTGGCAAATGATCGGGGCCTGTCTGGGCGCTGCCGCCCTGGGCGCTTTGGTGGTGTGGGCAGCCCTTGGGGCGCCGTGGGGCCGTGGCGCTGGCGCAGCGGCTACGACAAACGGCGTACTTGAGCAGTCGCAGCCCACGGGCTCGCCCCCTTTGCGTTTTGAGTCGAGTCTGGCGGCCCCACCCAAAAAAGCCGACCGATCCCCCTAAAGGCGGGGCTTTCCCCGGCCAATTACCCGCTTTATTGGCAGTAAACAGGCAGCAAGCAGCGCCCCCAGCACCATTAGAATGGTGTCACAAAGATAATTTTGGGTCAGGGAGGGCGTGTGGTGAACCGATTGTTCGGGTCTTGCGACGGTAAGCGCGTGCGCAATCAATGTGCAGAGCGCTTGGCGGGCCTGATGTGTTGTATCTGGTTTGCAGGCTGTGCGGGTCCCACGCAATTGCAGCCGTCCAAGCAACACCTGACGCCGGGGCCGCTGGTAGCGGGCCCACCACCCGAATTTTCTGTAGCGCCACCCAGCCCACCACCACCCCGGCCCAGCACCCGCCAAGAGCTCTACAGCGTCGTCATGCGCGACGTGCCGGTGCAAGACCTGCTGTTTGCCCTGGCGCGAGACGCCAAGCTGAACATTGACATCAACCCTGCCATTACCGGCACGGTGACCATGAATGTCAGTGACCAGACCCTGGTGGAAATTTTGGATCGGGTCGCCCGCCAGGTCGACCTGCGCTATGACATCAACGGCAAAAACCTGTCGATCCAACCCGATTCGCCTTACCTGAAAAACTACCGGGTTGATTACCCCAACATCGCCCGGGAAACCACGTCCTCAATCGGCTCCAGCAGTTCGGTGGGTGGTGGCAGCACCTCAAGCACCAGCATCAGCAATGTGTCTTCAAACCGCTTTTGGGCCACACTGCAAACCAACCTGACCGACCTGCTGCGCGAAACCGACAAAACCGTCTCCGATGTCGGGGCCGGCCCTGCAACTGCCGCGGCACCGAGTGCCCCCGCAGCACGGCCTGCTACGCCAGCCGCCGCGTCAGCGGGCAGCCCGACACTGGCCGCCGCCTCGGCCGTAGCCGCCATCGCGGTCGCACCTTCAGCACCAGCCCAGGCAGCGCCAGCCCCGAAAAGTATTTTCCGGGAAGCCGCATCCGTGATTGCCAACCCGGAAACCGGCAACATCAGTGTGCGTGCCACCCAGAGCCAGCATGCCAAGGTGCGCGAGTTTCTCGAGCGCGTGCTCAGCTCGGCACGCCGCCAAGTGTTGCTTGAGGCCACCATCGTCGAAGTCGATCTCTCCAGCCAATTTCAGCAGGGCATCAACTGGTCTATTCTGCAAACCGGTGGCGCCAATGCCGGCTCAGCCCTGTCCATCTCCCAGGGCAATGCAGTCAGCTCTGTGGCTGAATTTACTTTCAAACAATTCCGTCTCTGGAATGGCGATGCTGACCTGAGCGCCATGCTGCGCATGCTCGAATCATTTGGCACCCTGCGCGTTCTCTCCAGCCCCAAAATCTCGGTGCTCAACAACCAAAGCAGCGTGCTCAAGGTGGTCGACAACAAGGTTTATTTCACCCTGACCGTCACCCCCGGCACAGCCGCAACCACCACCACGCCCGCCACCGCGGCCACTTACACCACTGCGGCAACCACCGTGCCGATTGGGTTTTTGATGTCGGTGGTGCCGCAAATCAGCGAGGGCAACGAGATCACGCTCAACCTGCGCCCCACCATCAGCCGCATCACCGGCTATGTTGCTGACCCCAGCCCTGATCTGGCCAAAGCCGGGGTGGCCAACCGCGTGCCCGAGGTGCAAACCCGCGAGATGGAATCCATGATGCGGGTGCAGTCTGGCGACATTGCCATTTTGGGCGGCCTGATGCAGGACAGCCGCGACAACAACTCGGACGAAATCCCCGGCCTGAGCAAGCTGCCCGTCATTGGCAACCTGTTCAAGTACCGCAATGAGGCAAGCAAAAAATCCGAGTTGGTGATTTTTTTGCGCCCTACTGTGCTGACCGATGCCAGCCTGAACGGCGATTTTCGTGACTACCGGACCAGCCTGACCTCAAACATCGAAGAGGGCCGCAGCAGTGGCGGCTTGATCACTTGGCCCCCGGCAAAAAGGGCGCCATGAGCCTGTTGTTAGACGCCCTGAACCGAGCCAGCAAGGACCGGGCAGCAGCCGACGCTGCTGCACCAAGCCCCCGGGGCACCGGCTGGCCCAACATCGCCTTGCAGATCTTGCCAAACCCGCCCCCGGTGGAGCAGGCAGCGCTGCCGCCTGAGCCGCGTCCCGAGGCGGCTACCTCAGAAGCCGCCCCGGCGCTGACCCTCGCATCAGCCGAGCCCGCCGCGTCTGGCCTGAGGCTTGAGCCCATGTTCATGGAGCCGCCCGCACAGGCGCCAGT
>CAMATS010000019.1 GCA_945861195.1 Rhodoferax sp. OV413 | reverse complement strand
GCTGGCCAGCGTCATCAAGCTGGTGTTGCTGCGCAAGGCCACACCGTCCATCCGTGCATCGAGTTGTGCGGCAGCACAGACCCAATCGGTCGCGGTGTCAACTGCAGTCCATATGCCTACATCGCCACTGGGCAAGGTGCCAGTGGCGGCTGGGGTGCCTGACGTCCAGTCCGGGTGCCCCTGATACAGCACCGTTGGCCCATAACAACCTGCGTTGACAGGGGACTTGAGAAACTTGTCCGCATTGAAGCCGACGCCAGTACGCGGCGTGGTGGTCCCGGTCAGCAAGGCGTTGACCGTATTGGCTGATTTCATGTAGCGGGGCGACCGGCTGGCTGCCGCCTGAGCGTCGCCAACAGGAATCAAGCGGCTGGCAAGCTGCTTTGCTGTGGCCAGGTCTCCCTGGAACAGTGCTAGCGCAAGCGCCTGGAGTCGCACTGCCGGGGAAGCTTGGGCCAGCGTGACACTGCCCGCTTCCATGCCAACGGGTGACGCCACCGCCAGCCCGGCCGGGAACACACCGGCCCCGTCAATAGAGGTGCTCGAGCTGCTAGACGAGCCTCCGCCGCAACCTGCCAGGCCAAGCAGCAAGGCCATGGTTACGCCGACGGAGGGGAAATAAAGAATTGAGATTTTTTTCATGACCATACTCCAGTGAAGGTTTTCGCAATTCTGCTTTTTGAACGGCGCTTTGTCAATTTTGATTTGCGGGGTTTCTTCAAGGCTTATCTATCCCGCCATTGCGAACGTGCCCGTGGCCGAGCCGGTTTACTGGCCTAGCGCCTAGCGCCTTGCACCTATGATGCAGGGTTGCCCGCGCCACCCAAACCCATGCCCCAACCTGACACTGATCATCCCCGCCTGCCCCAGCCCCTGAACGCCCGCCAGATCAGCATCCGCGGTGCGCGAACCCACAACCTTAAGAACATCGACGTCGACATACCCCGCAACCAGCTGGTGGTGATCACCGGCTTGAGCGGGTCTGGCAAGTCCAGCCTGGCCTTTGACACCCTGTACGCCGAGGGGCAGCGGCGCTACGTGGAGAGCCTGTCCACCTATGCACGGCAGTTTTTGCAGCTGATGGACAAGCCCGATGTGGATGTGATCGAGGGCCTGAGCCCGGCGATCTCCATCGAACAAAAAGCCACCTCGCACAACCCGCGTTCCACCGTGGGCACCGTGACCGAGATCCACGACTACCTGCGCTTGCTGTACGCCCGCGCCGGCACGCCGTTTTGCCCCGATCACCAACTGCCGCTGCAAGCCCAAACCGTCAGTCAGATGGTCGACGCCGTGCTGGCGCTGCCGCTAGACACCCGCCTGATGATTCTGGCGCCCTTGGCGAGGGGCAAAAAAGGCGAATTTCAAGACCTGATCGCCAGCCTGCAGGCCCAGGGCTATGTGCGCTTTCGGGTCAACGGGCAGGCCTTTGAATTTGACGAACTGCCGGCGCTCAAGAAAACCGAAAAACACGATCTGGACGTGGTGATTGACCGGATCAAGGTGCGCCCCGACCTGAAGCAGCGCCTGGCCGAGAGTTTTGAAGCAGCGCTTCGAGTCGGCGGCGGGCGGGCGATTGCTGCCGAAACCGACCGCACCCAAGCCAACAACGACGGAGCTCAGGGCCCAGTTGAGCACTTGTTCAACGCCAAGTTCTCCTGCCCGCTGTGCAGCTACTCGATCGGCGAGTTGGAGCCGCGCCTGTTTTCTTTCAACTCGCCGCAAGGCGCCTGCCCGGCCTGTGATGGTTTGGGCATGCAGGAGTTTTTTGACCCGGCGCGGGTGGTGGCCTTTCCGACGCTGAGCCTGGCCAGCGGCGCCATCAAGGGCTGGGACCGGCGCAACGGCTACTACTTTGCGCTGCTGGAGAGCCTGGCCCGGCATTACCGCTTTGACATCGACGCGCCGTTCGAATCGCTGCCAGCACCGGTGCAACAGGCGGTGCTTCATGGCTCGGGCACGGAAGACATCAAGTTCAGCTACGTGATTGACTCTGGCGCCAGCCAGGGCAAGAAACTCAGCAAGAAGCACCCGTTCGAGGGCATTATTCCCAACATGCAGCGGCGCTACCGCGAAACCGACTCAGCCGTGGTGCGAGAAGACCTGGGCCGCCTGCGCAGCACCCAGCCCTGCCCCGACTGCGCGGGCTCCCGACTGCGGCTCGAAGCTCGGCATGTGAAGATTGGCGAAGGGGCCCAGTCGCGGCCCATTTTTGAAGTGAGCCGCATGACGCTGGCCCAGGCCCAGGCTTACTTTGAACAGTTGCACATGGCCGGTGCCAAGGGCGAAATTGCCGGCAAGGTGGTGCGCGAGATCGGCCTGCGCCTGAAATTTCTGAACGATGTTGGTCTGAACTACCTGAGCCTGGACCGCAGTGCCGAAACACTGAGTGGCGGCGAGTCGCAGCGCATCCGGCTGGCATCGCAAATCGGCTCGGGCTTGACCGGTGTGATGTATGTGCTGGACGAACCCAGCATCGGGCTGCACCAGCGCGACAACGACCGCCTGATCAGCACCCTGCACCACCTGCGCGACATTGGCAACAGTGTGCTGGTGGTGGAGCACGACGAAGACATGATGCGCGCCGCCGACCATGTGATCGACATGGGGCCGGGCGCTGGCGTGCATGGCGGGCGAGTCGTAGCCCAGGGCACCTTTGAGGATGTACGCGCCAACCCCGCTTCGCTGACCGGGCGCTACCTGGCGCAGACCCTGTGCATCGCCATCCCCAAAAAGCGGCACCGGCTGCAAGACCAGGCCGTGCCGCAGTGCCTGCGCATCATCGGTGCCAGCGGCAACAACCTGCGTGGCGTCAGCATCGACATCCCGGTGGGCCTGTTCACCTGTGTGACCGGCGTATCGGGCTCGGGCAAATCGACCCTGGTGAACAACACGCTGTATGCAGCCGTGGCGCGCCAGCTTTACCGCGCTCACGAGGAGCCCGCGCCACACGAGTCGATCGAGGGCATCGAGCATTTTGACAAGGTGATCAATGTCGACCAGTCGCCCATCGGGCGCACACCGCGCTCCAACCCGGCCACCTACACCGGCCTGTTCACCCCAATCCGCGAGCTGATGGCCGAGGTGCCGATGGCGCGCGAGCGCGGCTACGGCCCAGGCCGCTTCAGCTTCAATGTTGGTGCGGCGGCGGGTGGTGGCCGCTGCGAAGCCTGCCAGGGTGATGGCATGCTCAAGGTCGAGATGCACTTTTTGCCCGATGTCTATGTGCCCTGCGATGTCTGCGCCGGCCAGCGCTACAACCGGGAAACCTTGGAGGTCCAATACAAGGGCAAGACCATTGCACAAATTCTGGACCTGACCGTGGAGGCCGCCGCCGAGTTCTTCAAGGCGGTGCCCAACATCTCGCGCAAGCTGCACACCCTGCTCGATGTGGGCTTGAGCTATATCCGCCTTGGGCAGGCGGCCACCACGCTGTCGGGCGGCGAGGCGCAGCGTGTCAAGCTGGCGCTGGAGCTGAGCAAGCGCGACACCGGGCGCACGCTCTACATCTTGGACGAGCCCACCACCGGCCTGCACTTTGCCGACATCGCCCTGCTGCTGCGGGTGCTGCACCAGCTGCGCGACGCTGGCAACACCATTGTGGTGATTGAGCACAACCTCGATGTGATCAAGACCGCAGACTGGCTGATCGACATGGGCCCGGAGGGCGGCGCCGGCGGCGGCACGCTGGTGGGTGCCGGTAGCCCCGAGGAGATCGCCAACAACCCGAGCAGCCACACCGGGCGCTACCTCAAGCGCCTGCTCTCGGCAGCTCGGGCTTAGGCGGCGGCCTCAAGCCCGGGCCGCTTGCAGCAACTCGCGGGTTTTGGCAGCTTCGCGGCGGGCGGCTTGAGCAAAGTCTGGGCCTGAAGATGCATACAGAATAGCCCGCGACGAGTTCACGATGATCGGCGCCACCGTGGCCTGTGCGTTGCCGCGCCAGCCCGCCCTGACCGTGGCCGCGGCATCGCCGCCCTGCGCGCCAACACCCGGGATCAGCAGGGGCATGGTGGGTGCAATGGCACGCACCCGCTCAATCTCGGCCGGGTAGGTGGCGCCCACCACCAGGCCAAGCTGGCCATTCAGGTTCCACGGGCCCTGCGCCAGCCGGGCCACGTGCTCGTAGAGCAGCGGCTCGCCCGGCACGCTGGACAAGCGCTGCGATTGCAGGTCGTCACCACCGGGGTTGGAGGTGCGACAGAGCAAAAACGCGCCCTTGCCCTGGTATTTGAGGTAAGGCTCGACCGAATCAAAGCCCATGAAAGGCGAGAGGGTGACCGCATCAGCCCCATAGCGCTCGAAGGCCTCCACCGCGTATTGGGCCGCCGTGCTGCCGATGTCGCCGCGCTTGGCGTCCAGAATCACCGGCACCCCAGGCGCCACCTGGCGCATGTGGGCCATCAGCCGCTCGAGCTGACCCTCGGCGCGGTGCGCGGCAAAGTAGGCAATTTGCGGTTTGAAGGCGATCACCAAATCGGCTGTGGCCTCCACAATGGCAGCGCAAAAATCAAAAATGCGGCTGGCATCGCCGCGCAGCGCGCCAGGGAAGCGGGCCGGCTCTGGGTCCAGTCCCACGCACACCATGGATTGGTTGCTGCGCTCAGCTGCGCGCAGCCTGTCAAGAAAGCTCATAGGGCAATTGTAAGAAGCCGCCCGGTCGCGCGCCGCTCGGTGGCCCACTCCATGGCCAGCGATCAAGGCCCGGCAGTTGCCGCAGCGGCCTGAACCAAGGCTGCTGCTCGGCACAGGTCTGCCCAGGCCCGCGCCTTGTCGGCCTGGCTGCGCAGCAGATAGCCGGGGTGGTAGGTCACCACCACCGGAATACCCAGGTAATGGTAGGTCTGCCCGCGTAATTTGCCCAAGGGCAGCTCGGCCGCATCTGGCAGGCTGTCTTGCAGCAGCGACTGCGCGGCAAAGCGGCCCATGGCCAGAATGACCTTGGGCCGCACCAGTGCGATTTCACGGCTCAAGTAGGGCTGGCAAGCCCGTAGTTCTTGCGGCTGCGGTACGCGCAGCACAGCCGGCCGGCATTTGACGACATTGGTCAGGTAGGCCCGCTGCGCCGCTGTCTGCGCAGCCCCACCCTGGCGGCTCAGGCCAAGGGCACGCAGCATGTTGCCAAGCAATTGGCCAGTTGGCCCGGCAAAGGCGGCGCCCGCCCGCTCTTCCTCATCGTCAGGGGGTTCGCCCAGCACCAGCCAGTCGGCCGGCAAGGGTGGCTGCGGCGGCGCAAACACCGGCGCGCGGCGCCCCCGGCAAAGCTCGCAAGACTGGCAACGCGACACAGCTTCGGCCAATGCCGGCCAGTCCTGCCCGTCGGGCAAAACCATCAGGGCTTCGCTGGCATCAGTGCTGGCCAACCCGGCGGCGAGCGGCGGCTGGCGCACAGCCGCCTCAGCCAGCGGCCTGAGCGCTGCTGACACCGCCACAGGTGGCGTCGCGCGTCCGCTCGCCGCAGCAAGCGGCGCCAAAGCCGGTAAAGCCGGTAAAGGCGGCAAGGCCGGGCGCTGCGGCGCGGGCTGCCAGACACGCACACCCATCTCTTGCAGCATGGCTCGCTGTCGCTCATCAAGGTCAAGGCTCATGGCTGCATTCTTACAGAGCCAGACGCATGACCCAGGCGTCCTCGCGCTGGCCGTGCCCGCTGGCGTAGTAACTCTTGCGCCGCCCGATGCGCGCAAAGCCATGGGCTTCATAGACAAGAATCGCCCGGCTGTTGCTCACTCGAACCTCGAGCAAGAGCGATTTCGCACCCTGCCCCCGCGACCACAGGCCCAGCGCCTCGAGCATCAACTTGGCCCAGCCACGCTGGCGGTGCGAGGGCGCTACGGTGATGTTGAGCAAATGCACTTCGTCTACCCCCAGCATGGCGACAAAGTACCCCAGCAAAGCGTTGCCTGCCAACAGACGCTGCATTTGGTAACCGGCAGCAATGCTGTCCTCAAAAGCGCCGCGTGACCAGGGGTGGCCATAAGACAGCCGTTCGATGCGCATCACATCATCAAGATCGGCCAGGCCAAGGCACTCAAACCGCACCTCAAGCGGCTGCGCTTGGGCACTCATCAGCGCAAATTGCGCGCGGCGCGCTGCAGCATGGTTTGGGCTACATCGTCGCGGATATAGCTGGGCAGGGCCTGGTCTGCCGGGCGAGCGCCTCCAGCAGCAAGCAGGGCGGGCGCCAGGCGCAACAGAGCTGTCGCACTGGGCCAGGCCAGCAGCCGGGGCCCGGCAGGCAGGCGCTGCCCGTAGGCGGCAAACACATTGCCCGCCATCAGGCAGCCGGGCTCCGGGCTGAGCTGCTCAGGCCGCAGCAGAGCAGGCGCTACATGGGTTTGCCACAGCCCCCGGCTGAACTGGTAGCAGCCGGCATAGATTTGGTCCATGCGCGCGTCCAGCAGGGCCCACACCCGGCAGGCCGGCGCCTGGCCCATTGGACCGCTAGTCTGCTGGAAGCGAGCATCCTCGGCCACGGCCAGCAGGGTGTCGACTGGCAACACCGGCAAGCCCGCACCCCAGGCCAGGCCCTGGGCGACTGCGCAGGCGCTGCGCAGTCCGGTGAATGAACCCGGCCCACGGCCGAACACAATCGCCTGAAGCTGCCCAAAATCCAAGCCTGCCTGCGCCATCAGAGCCTCGATGCAGGGAATCAAGCTGGCCGAGCTCAAAGCACCACCGGCACCCTCGTGCTGCCAAACTGTCGCCGGCTGCGCCGCCGCCTGCACGGCGACAGACAGGCGCTCAGTACTGATGTCAAAAGCCAGCAAATTCATCACAGATAGCCAGGTTTGGCGCCATGGTTTGGAAGCTCCGCTTGGCTCTGGCGCACACCAAACACAATGCCCAGCGTGACAAGCATCAGGCCGGCGAGCAGGTTCCAGTGCAAGGGCTCCCCCAGCCAAAGAACCGCCGCCAAGGCCGAAAGGCCAGGCACCAGGGCGGTGATCATGGTTGATCGCACCGGTCCGTAGTGCTGGATCATGAGGGTGAACCCGATGCCCGAGATCACCACTGAGCCCCAGCCCTGAAACAGGGCATGAAACAAAAACTCTGGCACTGGCACGCTCAGAAGATTATTTGCCAAAACGTCTGTCAGCAGCAAAAGGCTGTACAGCGGAAGATAAAAAAAGAAGGCAAAGGCAGTAACTGCGATGGTGGCACGCACTGGGTCTAGCGCATATTTGCGCGCCAACACGCTGTAAGTCGACCAACACAGCGCAGCCGACATGAACAAGAGATCACCCTGCCAGACCTGGCCGCCGTCAAAAGCTTGCAACAGACTGGCACCACCAACCAGCAGGCCACCGCTCAAAATCAGCGTCAGACCGAGCGCGCGCCCAGCCAGAATGCGCTCTTTGAGCAGCAAGGCCGCCAGCAGTGTGGTCCACAGCGGCATGCTGCCCGGCATGAGCACGCTGGCGTGCGCAGCCGGGGCGAACACAAAGCCGCTGTAGACCACCAGGGCATAGAGAAAGCCGCCAAACATTCCGATGCGGACCGTGATCCGCCAGGGCAATGGTGAGAGCCCAAACAGGCAGGACTGACCCAAGCCTGCGCGCCGGTCTTTGCGTACCAGCCACCAGCCCCAAGGTAGCAACAGCAGGCTCGCACCCAGCACCCGGGCCATGGAGATATCTAACGGCGACAGGCCGCCGCCCCGTGCTGGGTCGCCGGTGGCGCGTGCGATCACAATGAAAGAGGTCCAGATGATGACCGTGACGACCGCCGCTGCAAGGCCCAAGGCTCTGGGCGAAAAACGCGCTGCGGGCGCTCTGACGGCATTCGACATGTCTGGATTATCGGTGGCCGGATAATGTGCCGCATGTCTGCTGTTCATTGCTATTTCCGGCTGTTGCTGGCCCTGAGCCTGACCCTGTTTCTGTGCCGTCTGGCGGCCGCGCAAGGCCTGCCACCGGCAGTCGAGGCTGCCCTGCAACGCGCCAACCTGCCAGCCGATGCGCTGACGCTGCTGGTGCTTGATGTCGACCCAAGGCAGCCACCCCGGCTCAGCCACCGCGCCGATGTGCCGATGAACCCGGCTTCGGTGATAAAACTGGTGACCACCTTTGCCGCGCTCGATCTGCTTGGGCCGGCCTACAGCTGGCGCACCCCGGTTTATCTGGACGGTGCGGTACGCGAGGGCACCCTGCATGGCAACCTTTATTTGCGCGGCTTGGGCGACCCCAAGCTGGTGGTCGAGCGGCTGTGGCTGCTGCTGCGCCGGGTACAGGCCCTGGGCGTGCGCCAAATTGCCGGCGATATCGTGCTCGACCGCAGCGCCTTTGATGTGGGCGAAACCGACCCCGCCAATTTCGATGGTGAGCCGCTACGCCCCTACAACGCCACAGCCGACGCGCTGCTGCTGAACTTTAAATCTGTCAGCATGACCTTCACGCCTGAGCGCAGCAGCAACACGGCGCTGGTGCAATTTGAGCCGCCACTGGCCGGGGTTGAGATGCAGTCGCGCGTGCCACTGGTTGCCGGTGAGTGTGGCGACTACCGGGCCAGCCTGAAAGCGGATTTTTCAGACGTGGCAAAGATCCGCTTTGCCGGAGCCTATCCCGGTAATTGCGCAGAAAAAGTATGGTCTGTCGCCTATGCTGACCCGAAAAGTTTTGCGCTGCGGGCGGTCGAGGGCCTTTGGCGCGAGATGGGTGGCCGCCTGCTTGGCGCGGTGCGTGAGGGCCGGGTGCCAGCAACCACTGTCAATGGGTCCCCGGCGGCTGGCGAGTCGCCGTTGGAGCCTAGTTTTGAGCTCAACTCCGCACCATTGGCCGAAATCATCCGCGACATCAACAAATACAGCAACAACGTGATGGCACAACAGCTGTTTTTGACGCTCAGCTTGGCCGCCCCAAGTAACGCCGTCAACGCCGTCAGCGCCACCGCCGCCACCTCCGCCACGTCCGCCACACCGGTAGGCCGGGCCTCTGCGGACGCCTCCCGAGCCGTGCTGCGCCGCTGGTGGCTGGAGCGCTTTGAGGCCAAAGATTTACCGCTGGTGGACAACGGCTCGGGCCTGTCGCGCCGCAGCCGCATCACGGCCCAGGCACTGGCGCGCCTGCTGCAAGCCGCTTACAGCTCCCCGCTGATGCCAGATTTCGTCGCCTCGCTGCCTTTGAGCGGCGTCGACGGAACCCTCAAAAATCGCCGTGCCATGGTGGGTAGCGCCCACCTCAAAACAGGCAGCCTGCGCGATGTCAGTGCCCTGGCTGGCTATGTGCACGCCATCAGCGGGCGACGCTATGTGATGGTGGCGATTGCCAACCACCCAGCGGCCGAGGCAGCGCGCCCAGTCTTCGAAGCCCTGCAGCAATGGACCCTGCAAGACCAAGCCAGTAAAGACCCGGCGCGCTCAGCGACCAAGCCCCAAGCAGCCGGGGCCAAGAAAAAGCCTGTGCTAAAGTCTTGATCGTGATACGGCACCTCAAACTTTTCATTTGTTTTCTGCTGATGCTGGGGCTCCCGCTTCAGGGGGCCGCATCGGCCGCCATGGTGTTTTGCGGCTCACCACTGAGCGCCCAAGCGCCCGAGCACCAACACCACCACGAGCGCCAGGGCCACCAAGCTGAGACTGACGCAGCCCACGCAATCCCGTCCCCTGATAACCAAGACAGCGCGCTCAGCGCTGCCGCAGAGCATGGCAAATGCGCGGCCTGTGCCGCCTGTTGCACCGCTGCGCTGGTGGCAAACCTGCCCCTTTCAGCACCTGTTGCAACGCCGGGAGCACAGCTACTGCCTCATGGGCAAAGCCGCTTCGCAAACCATATTTCAGAGGGTTTAGACCCTCCCCCAAGAGCCTTCCTCGCCTGAAGCTCGTCCGTGCGCTCACTCAGCGCCCGGCCTTTTCATTTTGATACCCATGCTGGCTTGCCCTTGGCAAGCGCTTTGCCCAGTATCTTGTTTGTTGCGAGGAATTGATGACACCATTGACACTATTGAATTCGCCGGGCCCGGCTTGCCGCGGGCTTTGGGCAAGACCCGCAACGGTCTGCGCCACACTGTTGCTGACGGTTTCGGTCACACAGGCTCAGACCCAGAGCGGTGGCGCAGCACCAAGGCTGAACTACCAATCGGTCTTGAGCGATTACCAGGGCTTCAACGACCAAACACTGGTGCCCTGGCGCGAGAGCAATGCGCTGGTCGAAAAAATAGGCGGGTGGCGGGTCTACGCCAAGGAGGCGAGCGCCGCGCCAGGCGCAACACCCGATACACCGAAAAGCCCTGGAGTAAAACCATGAGCCGGGGCAAAAAAACGCTGCTCACCATGGCCGTCCTGCTGGGTGTTGCGGGCTGCGCCAGCGTCGATTTTGAGCAAACCCTGGCGACCACCAACCAACAAGCCGGGGACTTCACACAGGGCCAGCTGATGTTGTCCCAAACGCCCGACCAAAGCGCCAACCGGGCGCGGCTAGCGCAGGGTATTTTGAGTAAACCCCTGGTGCAGGGCGAAGCTGTGCGCCTGGCATTGGTCAACAGTCCGGCCTTGCAAGCCATGCTTGCACAAAGCTGGGCAGACGCTTCACGCGCCGCCCAAACCGGGCGCATGAGCAACCCCATGCTGACCCTAGAACGAATACAGAAGGGTGATGAACTGGAAATAGGCCGTTTGCTGTCCTTCGGTTTGCTTGATCTACTGACGCTACCCCAACGCACCCAAGTGGCGCAAAGTTTGATGCAGCAGCAGCAGCTGAGGTTGACGACCCAAGTAATTGACCAAATCACCCAGGTGCGCCAAGCCTGGGTGAAGGCTGTGGCGGCGCAGCAAAGCCTGACCTATGCAGCGCAAGTCAATGAGGCAGCGCTGGCCAGCAGTGAGCTGGCTAGGCGAATGCAAGCGGTAGGCAACTTCAGCAAATTGCAGCGTGCGCGTCAGCAGGCTTTTTACGCAGACGCTGCCACCCAATGGGCCACTGCACAGCACGCCGCCACCGCCACCCGTGAAGAGTTGGTTCGCTTGCTGGGGTTGTCTGAAACACAGGCAGACGCTTTGGTGCTGCCTGGCCGCTTGCCTGACATGCCAGCAGCACCACGTGTGGCGAGCGAGGTTAGCCAACAGGCCACAGCTGGGCGACTGGACATTCGCATGGCACAAGCAGAGTTTGAAGCCCAGGCCAAAGCCCAGGGCATCAAGACGATAACTAGCTTGACGGATATCGAGTCCAGTATTCGGCTTGACTCGGTTTTTGACAATGCAGAAGGCACTGCCAAAACACGGAGCGGGTACGAAGTCTCTGTGCGCCTGCCGATTTTTGACTGGGGTGCAAACCAACGCGATGGCTTCAATGCGCAAACTTTGGCCGCAGGATTTCGGCTGGAGCACACCCTGCGAACAGCCAGCTCCAATCTGCGCGAGAGCTACTCTGCTTATCGGACCGCGTTTGATGTGTCTAGGCACTACAGGGACGAGGTGGTTCCGCTTCGTCAAACCATCTCTGAAGAAAACCTGCTGCGCTACAACGGCATGCTCATAGGCGTCTTTGAGTTGCTTGCAGATACACGAGACCAGGTCAACACGGTGCGCGCAGCCATTGCCGCCCAACAGCAGTTTTGGTTGGCTGATGCTGCGCTGCAAGCCTCGATCATGGGCAAGCCTACCGCTACCGAAATCGGCTCTATGGCAGCCAGTGGGGGCGGCGATGCGAAGCACTGAACGCCTTCAATGGCTAGCACAAACTCGCGCATGCCATGACGACATGCTCACACCATCATTGAAAGTTTTATCATGAATTCAAGAAGACAATTTTTTAAGGCTGCGGGCATCGCCGGCGGAGCCATAGCCGCAGCCGCGGTGAGCCGTGTTGCCATGGCCGCATTGCCCGAGCCGGTTTTTCAGACCCTGCCCGACACCATGCCGCCACTGCTTCCTCAAACTGGCCGCCCTTACAACCCTGTGGTCACCCTGAATGGCTGGACGCTGCCATGGCGCATGAACCAAGGCGTCAAAGAATTTCATTTGGTGGCGGAGGCCGTGGTGCGTGAAATGGCGCCCGGCATGAAAGCCCATCTCTGGGGCTACAACGGTCAGAGCCCGGGGCCCACCATTGAAGTTGTTGAAGGCGATCGGGTTCGTGTGTTTGTGACCAATAAACTGCCAGAGCACACCAGTGTGCATTGGCATGGCCAACGCTTGCCCAATGGCATGGATGGCGTCACGGGGCTCAACCAGCCCGGCATCAACCCTGGCAAAACATTTGTTTATGAGTTTGTGGCGCGTCGCCCTGGCACCTTCATGTACCACCCGCATGCCGACGAGATGACGCAAATGGCCATGGGCATGATGGGGTTCTGGGTGACACACCCTAAAGAAAAACACCCGCTCATTGACGAAGTGCAGCGTGATTTTTGCTTCTTGCTCAACGCCTACGACATAGACCCGGGCAGCTATACGCCCAAGATCATGACCATGTTGGACTTCAATTTATGGTCATGGAACAGTCGAATTTTTCCAGGCATTGACAGTTTGAATGTGCGCTTGAACGACAAGGTTCGCATTCGGGTGGGCAACCTCACCATGACCAACCACCCGATCCATTTGCACGGGCATGAGTTTGAGGTCACTGGAACCGATGGCGGCCCCACCCCTGAAGGCGGGCGCTGGCCTGAAGTCACGACCGACATAGCGGTCGGACAAATGCGGCAAATCGAGTTTGTGGCGAGCGAAGAGGGCGATTGGGCATTTCATTGCCACAAGAGCCACCACACCATGAACGCCATGGGCCATGATGTGCCGACCATGATTGGGGTAGACCACCGCGATGTGGTCAAAAAAATCACCAAGCTCATACCTGACTACATGGTGATGGGAGAACGCGGCATGGCCGACATGGCAGAAATGGAGATGCCGCTGCCTGACAACACGGTGCCCATGATGACTGGCCAAGGCCCCTTTGGCGGGGTTGAGATGGGCGGCATGTTCTCGGTGCTGAAGGTGCGCAAGGACCAACAAGCAGGCAATTACAACAACCCTGATTGGTACAAGCATCCACCCGGCAGTGTGGCCTTCGAGTGGACAGGTGCCATGCCTGAGCCTGCTCGTTTCAAAGCCGAGGGCGGGCAGTCAATGCCGCTTGCAACCGCGCCCAAACACGATGTAGAAGTGCAAATACGCAAACCCTCCGGCCATTCCGGCCATTGATCAGCTTTAAACCCCAGCAAAGGAAACTCCATGAAATTCAAATTCATCATGACAGCCGCATCGGCCGCTCTGCTCGCATCATCCGTTTTTGCAGCAGGCAATCACGCGGGCGGTCACTCAGCCTCAGAGGCCATAGGCAAACCGGGCAAGGCTGCCAATGCCAAGCGCACCGTCAGTGTGGACATGCTCGACACCATGCGCTTCAAACCGGACAGCATCATGGTCAAGACAGGCGAGACCATTAAATTCGTCATCAAAAACTCTGGCAAGGTGAAGCACGAAATGGTGCTGGGCACAGAAAAAGAACTGAAAGAGCACTATGAATTGATGAAGAAGAACCCCGAGATGGAACACGACGACGACAACCAGGTGACGGTGCAGCCCGGCAAGACGGGTGAGATCATCTGGCAATTTACAAAAACCGGAAAAGTTAATTTTGCCTGCCTGCAGCTGGGTCACTTTGATGCAGGCATGAAGGGCGTGGTCATGGTGGGTGGCAAGTCCGGGGGCGATAGCTCGAGCAAAGATTCAAGCCACAAGCATTAATTTTTGAAACTATCTGGGGAACACTTCATGAAGCTCTTTAAACGCCTTTTCTTGGTCTGGTTGGCGGTCTCAGCGCAATGGGTGGTCACCGGCCATGCACAAGAAAAATCTCCGCCGTCTGTGCCCGGTTTTTCGGTCGAGCATCTGGCCGATGGCGAAATCAGAAAAGTTGATCGGGAAAATAAGAAGATCACCATTAAACACGGCGAGATCAAACATCTGGACATGCCTGGAATGACGATGGTTTTTCAAATTCGAGATCCTGCGTTATTTGAAAAATTAAAAGCAGGCGACAAAGTCAAATTTGTGGCCGAAAAACTGGAAGGGGCTTTTGTCGTGACAGTTTTGCAACCGGCAAAGTAGCATGCATGTCATGGTGGCCGCCTTTGCCGTACCGGTAGGCAGATGACCGCGGCCATCAGCCGCGATTTGTAAGTAGGCATGCCCCGGCCTGCCAATGCCGGAGATAAAACCCTTGGTCAGTCCGTGCGAAACACCCTGATTTGTAGAGGGGAGTGGGGGCGCCCACCGTACTTCGAGCGCCCTATGTCGGCTCCCTATATGTCGGCTCCCAATGTCAACCCTATTGACAGCAAGATTCCCCAATGTTATTGTGCGAACAGAGTTCTACTAATAAATAAGTTTTGATGAATCAATCGGGGTTGAAGCGGGCTTTACTTGTCCTGGAGTACCTGACGGGACACCCTGATGGCGCTGGCCTCACGGAGCTCTGCGAAGAACTTGCCCTGCCCAAGAGCATCGGGCACAGGCTGCTTGCCTTGCTGATTGAATCTGGCTATGCGGTGCAACACAGTCAAAGTGGCCGATATGGCCTGACTCTCAAGCTGACCATGCTCGGATTGCGCTACTACCTGCGAACTGGCCTGGATGATCTTGCGCAGCCGATCCTAGATCAGTTGGCCAAAGAGACAGGCGAGTTGGCGCGCTTGGCTGTGGTGGAAGGCGAGCGACTGGTCTGGGTCGCGAAGGCGCAGGGTGCGCGTTCGGGGCTGCGATACGACCCCAACTTGGACCACGATACCGGCCACGATGTTGTGCTGCACGCTACTGCGACGGGTAAAGCTTGGCTTGCAACGCTGCCCGAAGCGCAAGCGTTTCGCATCGTGGCGGCCACCGAACTACACACGCCACCGCACTTCGGGCCAAATGCTGCGAGCACTCTGGCTCAATTCAAGCAGATGTTAAAAGCCACACGTATTGCTGGTTTCGGGGTGGCGCTTGAGGAGGGCGAACCCGGTACGGCGGC
>CAMATS010000018.1 GCA_945861195.1 Rhodoferax sp. OV413 | reverse complement strand
AGGCGCAGGGAAACCGAGTCTTAAAAGGGCGCATGAGTTTGTGGGATTAGACCCGAAACCAGGTGATCTAGCCATGAGCAGGATGAAGGCAAGGTAACACTTGCTGGAGGTCCGAACCGACACCCGTTGAAAAGGGTCCGGATGACTTGTGGCTAGGGGTGAAAGGCCAATCAAACCCGGAAATAGCTGGTTCTCCGCGAAAACTATTTAGGTAGTGCGTCGGACGAATACTCTCGGGGGTAGAGCACTGCATGGGTAATGGGGGCCCACAGCCTTACTGAGCCTAAGCAAACTCCGAATACCCAAGAGTCCTATCCGGGAGACACACATCGGGTGCTAACGTCCGGTGTGAAGAGGGAAACAACCCTGACCTGCAGCTAAGGCCCCTAATTCATGGCTAAGTGGGAAAGCATGTGGGACGGCCAAAACAACCAGGATGTTGGCTTAGAAGCAGCCATCATTTAAAGATAGCGTAACAGCTCACTGGTCTAGATAAGCTGTCCTGCGGCGAAGATGTAACGGGGCTCAAGCCATGAGCCGAAGCTCGGGATGCGCAGCGATGCGCGTGGTAGCGGAGCGTTCTGTGATATAGCTTCGTGTGTTTTAACCACCGCTTGCGGTGGGGATGAACACAAGAAGCTTTCTGTGAAGCCGGGCTGTAAGGCATCCGGTGGAGAGATCAGAAGCGAGAATGTTGACATGAGTAGCGATAAAGGGGGTGAGAGACCCCCTCGCCGAAAGTCCAAGGGTTCCTGCTTAAAGCTAATCTGAGCAGGGTAAGCCGGCCCCTAAGGCGAGGCCGAAAGGCGTAGTCGATGGGAACCAGGTTAATATTCCTGGGCCAGTGGATGGTGACGGATCTTTAACGTTGTATGCCCTTATCGGATTGGGTGTGCAGCCGCGGGGTCCCTGGAAATAGCCCCACATCAGACCGTACCCTAAACCGACACAGGTGGACTGGTAGAGTATACCAAGGCGCTTGAGAGAACCACATTTAAGGAACTCGGCAAAATGCCTCCGTAAGTTCGCGAGAAGGAGGCCCCACTTTTAGGCAACTAGAAGTGGGGGGCACAAACTAGGGGGTGGCGACTGTTTACTTAAAACACAGGGCTGTGCGAAGCCGTAAGGCGACGTATACAGTCTGACGCCTGCCCGGTGCTGGAAGATTAAGAGGAGGGGTGCAAGCTCTGAATTGAAGTCCCAGTAAACGGCGGCCGTAACTATAACGGTCCTAAGGTAGCGAAATTCCTTGTCGGGTAAGTTCCGACCTGCACGAATGGCGTAACGATCTCCCCGCTGTCTCGAATGTGGACTCAGCGAAATTGAACTGTGTGTCAAGATGCACACTACCCGCGGTTAGACGGAAAGACCCCATGAACCTTTACTCCAGCTTTGCACTGGTATCAGGATTGTGATGTGCAGGATAGGTGGTAGGCACTGAAGCGGGGACGCTAGTCTTCGTGGAGCCAACCTTGAGATACCACCCTTCGCCATCTTGATATCTAACCGCGGTCCGTTATCCGGATCCGGGACCCTGCATGGTGGGGAGTTTGACTGGGGCGGTCGCCTCCTAAACAGTAACGGAGGCGCGCGAAGGTAGGCTCAGACCGGTCGGAAATCGGTCGTTGAGTGCAATGGCAGAAGCCTGCCTGACTGCAAGTCTGACAAGACGAGCAGAGACGAAAGTCGGTCATAGTGATCCGGTGGTCCCAAGTGGGAGGGCCATCGCTCAACGGATAAAAGGTA
The DNA here is from genome assembly GCA_945861195.1 of Rhodoferax sp. OV413. GTDB lineage: Bacteria > Pseudomonadota > Gammaproteobacteria > Burkholderiales > Burkholderiaceae_C > Rhodoferax. Next base: position 13,207 of record CAMATS010000018.1, on the reverse strand, counting down.
CTCTGGGGATAACAGGCTGATGATGCCCAAGAGTCCATATCGACGGCATCGTTTGGCACCTCGATGTCGGCTCATCTCATCCTGGGGCTGGAGCAGGTCCCAAGGGTATGGCTGTTCGCCATTTAAAGAGGTACGTGAGCTGGGTTTAAAACGTCGTGAGACAGTTTGGTCCCTATCTTCCGTGGGCGCTGCAGATTTGAGGAAGCCTGCTCCTAGTACGAGAGGACCGGAGTGGACACACCTCTGGTGTATCGGTTGTCACGCCAGTGGCATTGCCGAGTAGCTAAGTGTGGAAGAGATAACCGCTGAAAGCATCTAAGCGGGAAACTCGTTTCAAGATGAGATCTGCCGGGGCCTTGAGCCCCCTAAAGAGTCGTTCAAGACCAGGACGTTGATAGGTCGGGTGTGGAAGCGCAGTAATGCGTTAAGCTAACCGATACTAATTGCTCGTGCGGCTTGACCCTATAACTTTGATCTGCAATTTGCGGATCAGGGAAGTTATGCCAAGTTGACGCATTCAAAATACCTGCATAGTCGCAAGACTGTGCAGGGTCGTAAAACCGACAAGCTGATTAGCTCTATAAATTGGTTGTCTTGACCTAGTCAAGGCAACAAAAAGTTAAGCCTGACGACCATAGCGAGGTGGTACCACTCCTTCCCATCCCGAACAGGACAGTGAAACGCCTCTGCGCCAATGATAGTGCGGATTCCCGTGTGAAAGTAGGACATTGTCAGGCTACCCAACCGAGAAACGCCCAGTTGAAAAATTGGGCGTTTTTTTTCGTCCCTCGTTCGCTCGGTGTAGCCTGAATCCGCTATCCTTGGGGTTCATCCACAAACGCAAGAGTTTTTCATTGGCTGTGCCCGAACCTCATCCTGCCCGCCTTCCAGACAAGGGAGACAAGCGGACATTTCTGCAAAAACTTGCCGAATTCATACACCCCGGTCCTGACTCAACGGCTGAGCTGATTGAAACTCTCGCCGAGGCAGAAGACAACAACATCATCGGTCCTGAGTCCCGCATCATGCTCGAAGGCGTGATTCGTATGGCTGATATGTCCGCTGGTGATGTGATGGTGCCAGCGACCCGCATGGATCTGGTAGACATCGACGAGGCGTACGACGCCTTGATGCATGTGGTTATCGATACCGCGCACTCGCGTTTTCCGGTATTTGAGGGGGAACGGGAAAATATCATTGGCATTTTGATGGCCAAAGACCTGCTCAAACTTCAGCGGGCGCCTGAACTGAACATTCGTGCGCTGTTGCGTCCCGCCGTTTTTGTGCCGGAGACCAAGGGGCTGAATGATTTGCTGCGTGACTTTCGGGGCAACCGCAACCACCTGGCCATCGTGATCGATGAGTTCGGCCGCGTCGCTGGCCTAATCACAATTGAAGACGTGCTCGAGCAAATAGTCGGTGAAATCGAAGATGAATTCGATATTGCGGATGATGCCGGTGACATTTTCAGCCTCGCCGACCGAACCTTTCGTGTCAGTGGGGATACGGCCATAGAGCGGGTCAATGATGCCTTTGGAGTTCAATTGGGCCCGCATGAATCTGGTGACGAGTTTGACACCATCGGTGGCATGATTGCCCACGAAATGGGTCATGTGCCCAAGCGCGGCGAGCGCCACGAGCTCGCAGGGCTCAGGTTTGTGGTGATGCACACCAAGGGTGGCGCAGTCAAATGGTTCAAGGTCTCGCGGCTTGAACAGACACCGCCGTAAACCCGCCCTGAGCCCCTCCTGAATATGCTTGCTGCTCTGCTGCCGCGGCCCTCGGGCGGCTTGCGAGTCGTCAAGATTGCGTTGTCTTTGGTGGCTGGCTATGCGCAGGCCTTGAGCATGGCTTGGCCGCAAGGCTTGAGCGCACCCTGGCTTGAAGCACTAGGTTGCCGGGCTGGACAGGGCTTCTGGTTACTGCAACTGCTCTCACTCTGCCTGCTGGCCTACCTGCTTCAATCGGCCCGCCGATCTGCACAATCCGCCGGTCTGGAGCAGGCCTGGTCGACCCCAGCATTGACTTACGGCTACTTGTTTGCGCTGGCCTGGTTGGGCAGCGTCTTCGGCTGGACCTTTGTTGCCATGAACACCTATGGCGGCCTATCCGCAGCGGTCTCGGCCTTGGCGGTGCTGGCATTAGCAGCTTTTTTGGGGCTGTACTATGCCGCCGCCTGCGCCATCTACGTAAGACTAGCGCCCGACAAGGCCAGCTACCAGGCTATTTTCTTTGCAGCTTTGTGGCTCTTAGCTGAGTTGGCGAGAGGTCTTTGGCTAACCGGATTTGGCTGGGGTGGAGCAGCCTATGCCCATGCGGACAGCCCATTGGCCGGCTATGCGCCGTGGCTAGGCGCCTATGGTTTATGCGCCCTCGCCGCCTGGATCGCCATGTTGTTGGCGCAAATTTTCCACAGCCGGTCCTGGCATTTCAGCGGAGCCGCCCTGCTTGGTATCGGCTGTGTGCTTTTCCTGCCCATGGTGGGATCTTGGCTTTTGCCTGCCATGTCGTCGAGCAACGGCCGCCTTAGCGTCACTCTGCTTCAGGGCAATATTGCGCAGGATCAAAAATTTGAGCCCGGCTCAGGCGTGCCGAGGGCGCTGCAATGGTACGGCGAGCAACTGCAACAGGCTAAAACTGATTTGGTGCTGGCCCCGGAAACCGCTATTCCGCTGCTTCCTCAGCAATTGCCAGAGGGTTATGCGGCAGCCCTGAGCCGGCGATTTTCTGACGGCGAGCAGGCGGCCTTGATCGGTATTCCACTGGGAGATTTGGAGCAGGGCTACACCAATTCGGTTCTCGGACTTCGGCCCGGCGAGCCTGTTCCCTGGCGTTATGACAAGCACCACCTTGTGCCTTTTGGCGAGTTCATCCCGACCGGGTTCAGGTGGTTCACCCAACTGATGAACATACCCTTGGGAGACTTCACGCGTGGTGCTTTGGGCCAAGCCGGTTTTGCGTGGCGCGGCCAAAGATTAGCTCCGAATATTTGTTACGAAGACCTGTTTGGTGAGGAATTGGCACAGCAGTTTCTGGTGGCGGCCAAGGCCCCCAGCATCTTTGTCAATGTCAGCAATTTGGCTTGGTTTGGCGGCAGCCTTGCGATGGATCAACATTTGCAGATCGCCCGTTTGCGAGCGCTGGAGTTTCATCGGCCTTTCCTGCTCGCCACCAATACCGGGCTGACCGCCATTGTGGACCACCAAGCCCGGGTGTTAAGCCAACTGCCACGCGACACCGCTGCGGTTTTGATCGGTGAGGTCGAAGGGCGTACCGGTACTACGCCTTATGCCTGGTGGGTGGCGCGCTTTGGTTTGTGGCCTTACTGGTTGGCTGCCACGATTGTGCTGCTGTGGCGCTGGCGCCAAGACCAAATGAGGCGACAGACCGGTACTCGCAGCGCAGCCGAACGCCCTTAAAATTCAATTTTTACACACGACACCTTGGTGCGCCTGTTGCCACACCCCGGGTTCTGCCGCCTGTGAACCCAGACCAGTCATGTTGACCTTCCAACACATCATTTTGAAATTGCAGTCGTATTGGGACGCGCATGGCTGCGCTTTGCTGCAGCCCTACGATATGGAGGTTGGAGCCGGAACGTCTCACACCGCCACGTTTTTGCGAGCCATAGGCCCCGAGCCTTGGCGAGCCGCCTATGTGCAACCCAGTCGGCGGCCAAAGGATGGGCGCTATGGCGAAAACCCGAACCGCCTACAACATTATTACCAGTACCAGGTGGTGCTCAAGCCAGCGCCGGCCAATATTTTGGAGCTGTACCTGGGCTCGCTGGAGGCGCTGGGCTTTGACCTGAAAGCGAATGATGTCCGCTTTGTCGAGGACGACTGGGAAAATCCAACCCTGGGGGCCTGGGGGCTGGGCTGGGAGGTTTGGCTCAATGGCATGGAAGTGACCCAGTTCACCTATTTTCAGCAGGTCGGCGGCATCGACTGCAAGCCGGTCACCGGGGAGATCACCTACGGTCTGGAGCGTCTGGCCATGTACCTGCAGGGGGTGGACAACGTCTACAAACTGAAATGGACCGACACCTTGAGCTATGGTGATGTCTACAAACAAAACGAGCTTGAACAATCGACTTACAACTTTGAGCACAGCGACACAGATTTTTTGTTTGGCGCTTTTACGGCCCACGAAAAGCAGGCGCGCCATTTGATCGCCGTGCCCCTGGCGCTGCCTGCCTACGAGCAGGTGCTCAAGGCCGCACACACCTTCAATCTGCTTGATGCCCGCGGTGCCATCAGCGTCACCGAACGCGCGGCCTATATGGGACGCATTCGTCAAATTGCCCGCGGCGTGGCGCAGTGCTACTTGGAGAGTCGTGAACGCCTGGGTTTCCCCATGGCGCCGGCTGAGTGGGTTGCCCAGATGCCAAAAAAAACTCCGTCTGTGGTGTCAAGCCAAAGCGCACAGCCATGACAACGCAAAATCTTTTGCTGGAGCTTTTTGTTGAAGAATTGCCGCCCAAGGCACTCAACAAGCTCGGCCTGGCCTTTGCCAGCCTGCTGGCCGACGGTCTCAAAGCCCAAGGACTGGCCGCGCTGGATGCAAAAGTCTGTGACTTTGCTTCGCCGCGCCGCTTGGCGGTTCATGTGGCTGGCGTATTGGCGCAGGCTCCGGCCAAGGCCGTAGTGCAAAAACTCATGCCGGTGGCAGTCGGCCTGGATGCCACGGGCCTGGCAACGCCGGCCCTGCTGAAAAAACTCCACTCCCTGGGTGCACATGCCAACGCTGTAGCCGAGCTGCAACGGGCTATGGACGGCAAGTCTGAGGTCCTGTTGTTGGCGCGTAAAGAAGCCGGCGTCAGCTTGGCTGAGGGCTTGCAAAAAGCCCTGGACGAGACGCTTGCCAAATTGCCGATTCCCAAGGTGATGAGCTACCAGCTCGAGCGGGATTGCGAATTCCCTGGGTGGAGCACGGTGAGCTTTGTTCGCCCGGCCCATGGTTTGATGGCGCTGCATGGTGCTGACGTCATTGCTGTCAAAGCGCTTGGCCTGACCTCGGGCAATGTGACCGAAGGGCACCGCTTTGAGGCCAGCCTGTCGCCGGTGCGCATTGCCCATGCCGACGACTACGCCGACACCCTTCTGCGGGACGGCGCAGTGATCGCTAACTTTTCTGCGCGGCGGCTCGCCATGGTCAATCTGCTGTCCGGCGCAGCCGAAAAGCTCGGCCCCGGCTATCAGGTGCTGATGGACGACGCGCTGCTGAATGAGGTGACCGGCCTGGTCGAGCGTCCCAATGTAATGGTGTGCAGTTTTGACGAAGAATTTCTGGATGTGCCGCAGGAGTGCCTGATCCTGACGATGCAGGCCAACCAGAAATATTTCCCGCTGCTCGACGGCGCTGGCAAGCTGACCAGCCGCTTTCTGGTGGTGAGCAACATCAGCCCGGCCGACCCCAGCGCGGTGATTGGCGGCAACGAACGCGTGGTACGGCCCCGTCTGGCCGACGCCCAGTTTTTCTTCAACCAGGACCGCAAGAAAACGCTGGAGTCCCGCGTTGAGGGCCTGTCCAAGGTGGTTTACCACAACAAGCTGGGCAGCCAGGGCGAACGCATGGCACGCGTGCGCAGCATTGCCTGCAGCATCGCACAGCAGCTGGGTGACGCGGCCTTAGTGGCCAGCGTCGACACCGCAGCCCGCCTGGCCAAGACTGACCTGCTGACCGACATGGTGGGCGAGTTCCCCGAGCTGCAGGGCACTATGGGCGCCTACTACGCGCGCCACGATGGCCTGGGCGATGCCATCGCCACCGCTATTGAAGACCATTACAAGCCGCGTTTTGCCGGGGACGCCCTGCCGCGCAACATGGTGGGCCTGGTGCTGGCGCTGGCAGACAAGCTGGAAACCCTGGTGGGCATGTTCGGCATCGGCAACCTGCCGACCGGTGACAAGGACCCCTTTGCGCTGCGCCGGCATGCGCTGGGGGTGGTGCGGATGCTCATGGATAGGTCATTGCAGATCACTGTTCGGCAACTGATCGAATTTGGGCATGCTGCTTTCATGAATGGGTTGATTGCTCCTAAAGATGAGCTTCGTCCCAAGCTTGAACTCTTTTTTCAAGAGCGCATCGTTGGATTGTTGGAGTCCGAGGGGCATCCCTTTGCAAATGTTTCGGCGGTATTGGCCAGTCCCGATCTCGCAAGTTGGGGTGAAATCCGTGCCAGGCTGGCCGCTGTGCGCGCCTTCGCCGCCCTGCCCGAAAGCGCCGCGCTGGCCGCTGCCAACAAACGCATTGGCAACATCCTCAAAAAAGCGGCCGCGGTGGATGCCCATGTCAGCCCGGTGCTGCTCAAGGAGCCGGCAGAAATGGCCTTGTACAGCGCTATGCAGGCGGTCCTGCCCCGGGCGCAGGCGCTGTTTGAGGGCGGTGACTACACCGGCTCTCTGCAGGCGCTGGCGGCGCTGCGCGCGCCGGTGGATGCCTTCTTTGATGGCGTTATGGTGAACGCCGAGGAGATCGATTTGCGGCTGAACCGCCAAGGACTGCTCAAAAGCCTGTTCGAAGCCATGAACCGGGTCGCCGACCTGTCGCGGCTGGCAACCTGAGACGTCCCCATGAAACTCGTGATCCTTGACCGCGACGGCACTCTCAACGAGGACAGTGATGACTATGTGAAATCGGCCGACGAGTGGACGCCCCTGCCGGGTGCACTGGAGGCGGTCGCCCGCCTCAACCATGCCGGCTGGCATGTGGTGGTGGCCTCCAACCAGTCGGGCCTTGGGCGTGGCCTTTTCGATGTGTCAACCCTCAATGCCATGCATGCCAAGATGCATCGCATGCTGGCAGCCGTAGGCGCTCGGGTTGACGCCGTGTTTTATTGTCCGCACGGACCCGATCAGGGCTGCCGGTGCCGCAAGCCTCAGCCCGGTTTGTTTGAGCAGATTGGCGAACGCTACGCACTGGATTTGCGTGGGGTTCCAACGGTTGGCGACTCGCCCCGCGATGTCCTGGCTGGCCTGGCCGTGGGCTGCGAGGCGCACCTGGTGCTGACTGGCAAGGGCGCTGTCTATGCCCAGCGCAGTTTGCCAGACACGCTGCCTCAAACAACGCCCATCCACAAGGACCTCGCCGCTTTCGCTGATGCCCTGATCGCCCGCCGACGCCCGCCATGAGGCTGCTGCGCTCGGTGCTGCACCTGGGCTGGATGCTGGTGACTGTCATTCCCTGGGGCCTGGCCCTGCTAATTTTGTCCTTGCGGCTGCGTGGCGCACCGCTGTGGTGGTTTGCGGTGAACTGGATGCGGGTGGTGATCTGGGGCACCCGGGTGATACTGGGCATTCGGGTGCGGCTCAGCGGGCTTGAGCACCTGCCGCAAGGCGCTTCCAGCCCGGCTGTATTGCTTTGCAAGCATCAATCCACGCTGGAGACCCTGTTGCTGCCCACCCTCATGCCCCACCCCTTGGCCTTTGTGTTCAAACGGGAGCTTCTTCGCATCCCTTTTTTCGGTTGGTCGATGGCCCGCCTCGACATGATCCATATCGATCGTGAGTCACGGACCCAGGCGCTCAAACACGTGGTGAATCAGGGTCGTCTGCTGTTGTCGAGTGGCGTCTGGATCATCTTGTTTCCTGAAGGAACACGCATGGCGCGGGGCGAAAAAGGCACCTACCAGACTGCCGGTACCCGGTTGGCGGTCGACAGCGGTGCACCGGTGATTCCAATTGCCGTGGCTTCGGGCCGCTGCTGGCCACGCAAAGGGTTTGTCAAGTTCCCGGGTGAGGTTCATGTGTCGATCGGGCCGGCCATCGCCAGCGTTGGGCGAGAGCCCAAGGCGCTGATGCGCGAAGCCGAGGCATGGATCGAAGCCGAGATGCGCCGCATAGACCCCGAGGCCTACCACTGAGGCAGTACAAGCATGCACCCGCTGTTGCGCTACACGCTCGATCTGTTTGAGCCCGAATCGCCGCCAAGTGGATCGCCCCAGAGTGCTCCCGCCAGCGTCCCGCTGGAGCCTGCGCCAACAGTGCCGGGATGCGCTACGCCCCAGTTCCGGCACCCGCTGGCCAACCTTCAGGTCCGCCTGGGCATGGCACAGGTCGGCTACCAGCTCAAGCGCGGCAAACGGCGCACCATTGGGTTTTCTGTTGGGCCGGACGGGCTGGTAGTCAGCGCGCCGAAATGGACGCCGCTCTACCAAATTGACGCTGCTTTGGCCGAAAAGTCTGATTGGATTTTGCGCAAACTGGTCGACATTCGCGAACGTCATGATCGGCTCGAAGACCAAAGAATTGAATGGCGTGATGGTGCCAGGCTACTTTTTTTGGGCGAGCCGGTGCAACTTGTGCTCGACCCAAGCCACGCCTTTGCAGCGGTTGGGGCCGAATTGCGGCCAAGCTCTGGGCCAGGCGGCTCTTGCCTGCACTTGGCGTTGGCACAAGGGGCTGCTCCTGCCCAAATACGGGATGCGGTGCAGGCCTGGTTGATGCGCCAGGCCAAGACCCTGTTTGAGCAAAGGCTGGACCATTTTGCGCCGCAGTTGCAGGTGCAGTGGCGCAAGCTCACCCTGAGCAGCGCTGGTACCCGCTGGGGCAGCGCCCGGCTCGATGGCGGCATCCGGCTGCATTGGCGCTTGATTCATTTTCGGCCCGCTGTGATCGATTACGTGGTGGTGCACGAGCTCAGCCACCTGCGGGTCATGGACCACAGCCCGCGCTTCTGGGACACGGTGCGTGCTGTGGTGCCCGACTACGCCAGCCTGCGCGAGCAGCTCAAGGACGAGTCGATTCCGCGCTGGGTCTGACCAGCAAGCGGCTCTCACGCCGCGCCAGCCAGACGATTGCCAGGCTGATCAGCAAGCCGCCGGCCAGTGTGTTGGCGGTGGGTAGATCAGCAAACACCAGCCAGCCCAGCAGCGCGGCCCAGATCAGGTCCAGGAACTTGGCCGACTGCGTGGCTGACATATCGGCCACCAGCAGAGAGCGCGTCAGGCAGTAGTGGCTGGCGCTGCCCAGCGCACCGCAGATCAAAAAAGCAAACCATTCCAGCATCGTTGGCGCCTGCCAGTGTGGCAGGGCCAATGGCAGGCTAAACAGGGTGACCGTGATGGCCTGCCAGAGCACAATGGTGCCAGTGGTTTCATACTTGGTCAGCGCCTTGGTAACCAAAAATGAGGCGGCAAAAACGGGCGCCGAAGCCAGCATGGCCAAATGATAAAGACCAGCCTGGCCGGCACCAGCGCCAAGTTTTGGGCCGACAACAACCAAGACCCCGACAAAACCCAGCGCGGTTGCCACCCACCGCTCCCAGCGCATGGGCTCACGAAAAAAAACATAGGCTCCGAGCAGGATGAACAGGGGCGTGGTGAAGCCAATGGCGGTCATGTCTGCCAGCGGAATGCGCGGCAGGGCAAAAAACCACAGGCATAGCGCCATCGTATGCAAAGCACCCCGGGCAAACTGACCCCCCATTTGCTGCGGCCGGTAGGCCGCCAGCCCATGCGCCCAAACCAGAGGCAACAACACCAGCAGGCCAAACAGATAGCGCAAAAACTGGGTCTGAAAGGGGTCAAGGTGCAGCGCCAGCAAGCGCATCAGCGCGTTGAGAAAAGAAAACAACAGCCCCGAGCCGGCCGCCCACAGCAAGCCGCGCGTGGTGCCGGAGAGGTGGGCGGTGCGCTCCTCCACTGCGGCCTGGATCTGGGCCAACTGGCCCGCGGGCCATAGGCGCCGCCCGGGTCGGGTGTTCGAATCAGGCGGCATGGGCCGGCGATGCCGCAGCCGCGCCCCTTGCATCGGTTGAAAAACGGTAGATCCCGTCGCTCTCAAGCCTGCGCCGCAGTTGCCCGGCATGCCAAAGCAAGTGCAAGTGGGCAATAGATTCACCCATGGCAAAAGTGGTTTGGTGCAAGTCGAGCTTGCGTTTGAACAGCACCGGCAGCATCTCGGCGGCACTGCAGGGCCGCTGCGAGCAGGCCAACAGCACTTCAGCCAGACGCTCTGCATGGTGCTGGTGCAACTGCGTGATGCGCTGGTGCAGGCCGGTGAAGGGTTTGCCGTGCGAAGGCAGTGTGAGTGTTTGCGCATCGAGCGCGCGAAAGCGGTCAATCGAGTCAAGAAATTGCCGCAGCGCATTGCCTTCAGGCTCCTGGTCGTAGACGCTCACATTGGTTGAAATCCGCGGCAGCATCATGTCCCCGCCGATCAAAACGCCCAGCTCAGCGCAGTAAAGAGAGATGTGTTCGGGGGCGTGGCCGTAGCCGCTGATGCACTGCCAACTGCGGCTGCCAATGCCCAAGGTGTCGCCGTCCTGCATACGCCGGTAACGCGCCGGCATCGCTGGTACCAGCGATGGAAAATAGTTGGACCGAGCCGCCACCCCGGCCATAGCCTGTGGGTCATTGAGGCCGTGCTGCGCAAAAAAAACCGCTGCGGATTCGCCACCAAACCCGGTGGGCCCCAGGGTGCCTAGGCGAGCCATGCAGTAATCGGTTGCGCTCATCCAAAGCAACACCTGCCAGCGCTCGCACAGCCAATGCGCCAGTCCCACATGGTCGGGGTGCATATGGGTCACGATCACCCGCAATATGGGCAGGCCCTCGAGTTCTTCAGCAAAGATCTGCTCCCACTGTTCTCGTGCCGCTTCATGGCTGATGCAGCAGTCGACCACGCTCCAGCCCTGAACGCCGTCGAGTTCATCGCGCAACAGCCAAAGGTTGATGTGGTTGAGTGCAAAGGGCAGCGCCATGCGTATCCATTTCACCCCGGGAGCCACCGTCAAGGTCGCACCCGGTTCAGGCAGTGCCTCGGCAAAAGGGTAATGCAGTTGTTTTTCCAACTCGTTCAAGGAGGCTCCTAACTTGCGACATAATTGACGTTTACGTCAACGTCAACTCAGCCAAGGCATTGTAGGTGGCGCAGTGCTGCTTGCATGATGCTTGGCAAACACAGCTTATGGCGACCATCTACAGCATCAGTGATCTGGCCCGGGAGTTTGATCTCACCACCCGCGCCATGCGTTTTTATGAAGACATGGGATTGCTGCAGCCAAGTCGCTCTGGCCCGGGCGGACGCAACCGGGTGTACAGCGGGCGAGATCGCACCCGCCTCAAGCTCACGCTGCGGGCCAAACGTCTGGGCCTGAGTCTGACCGAAGCCAAAGAGATCATCGACTTGTACGACAGCCCGCGAGACACCGGCGTGCAGCTGCAAAAATTCCTGGAAGTGCTGGCCAAGCACCAACAACAACTCGAGGCCCAGATGACCGACCTGCAGGCCAATCTCGATGAGCTCAAGATCCACCAACGCGAGGCCCAGGCCCTGTTGGCCAAGAGCAAAAACAGCAAGGGGGCAAAAAAATGAACCCTGCTGATGCCAGTTGGAAAAGAGTGCAAGAAAGCTTTGAGCGCCAGGGTCTGATGCGTCACTTGGGGGTTCGGCTGCTGCAGGCAAGGCCCGGCTTGTGCGAGGTGGCGCTGCCCTATTCAGAGCGTGTCACCCAGCAACAGGGCGGGTTCCATGGCGGTGCCATCGGCGCGCTGGCCGACATAGCCGGCGGTTATGCAGGGCTCACCATGGCGCCCGAGGGCATGGAGGTCAGCACGGTGGAGTACAAAATCAACTTTCTGGCGGCATTTGATGGCGGCGAGCTGCGCGCCATCGGGCGCGTCGTGAGGGCCGGCCGGCGCATCATCGTTACCAGCGCTGAGGTGCTGCACCTGGCTGCTGACGGCCTTGAGAGCCAGTGCGCCGTGATGCAGCAAACTCTGGTGCCAGTAAGCAAAAACTACTAATTCAATTTGATAGGAGAGCTCCCATGACCCTGCCCGGACTTGATTTTCAGCTTGGCCAAGAGGTCGACGCCCTGCGCGACGCGGTGCGGGATTTTGCCCAGGCCGAGATCGCCCCCCGCGCTGCCGAGATTGACCGAAGCGACCAGTTTCCCATGGACCTGTGGCGCAAAATGGGCGCGCTGGGCCTGCTGGGCATCACGGTGGGCGAAGAATACGGCGGCGCCGACATGGGTTACCTGGCGCACATGGTTGCCATGGAAGAAATCTCGCGCGCCAGCGCCTCGGTTGGCCTGAGCTATGGTGCCCACAGCAACCTGTGTGTGAACCAAATCAAGCGAAACGGCACGCCCGAGCAGCGCCAGAAGTACCTGCCCAGGCTCATCAGCGGTGAGCACATCGGCGCACTGGCCATGAGCGAGCCTGGCGCCGGCAGCGACGTGCTCAGCATGAAGCTCAAGGCCGAAGACAAGGGTGGCTACTACCTGCTCAATGGCAACAAGATGTGGATCACCAACGGGCCAGATGCCCACACGCTGGTGGTGTACGCCAAGAGCGAGCCCGATCTCGGGGCGCGCGGGGTTACTGCCTTCCTGGTCGAAAAGGACATGCCAGGCTTCAGCATTGCGCAAAAACTCGACAAGCTTGGCATGCGCGGCAGCCATACCGGCGAACTGGTTTTTAACAATGTCGAGGTGCCGGTGCACAACATTCTGGGCCAGCTGAACGGCGGCGCCAAGGTGCTGATGAGCGGGCTGGATTATGAGCGCGCTGTGCTCACTGGTGGACCCTTGGGCATCATGCAGTCGGTCATGGACAACGTGGTGCCCTACATTCATGACCGCAAGCAGTTTGGCCAAAGCATTGGCGAGTTTCAGCTGATCCAAGGCAAGGTGGCCGACATGTACACCGTGCTTCAGGCCGGCCGGGCTTTTGCCTACACCGTCGCCAAAAATCTTGATCTGCTGGGCAGCGAGCATGTGCGCCAGGTGCGCAAAGACTGTGCCTCGGTGATCCTCTGGTGCGCTGAAAAAGCCACCTGGATGGCAGGCGAGGGCGTCCAGATTTTCGGTGGTAACGGCTACATCAATGACTACCCCCTGGGCCGGCTGTGGCGCGATGCCAAGTTGTATGAGATCGGTGCGGGCACCAGTGAGATCAGGCGGATGTTGATTGGGCGCGAATTGTTTGCCCAAACCATGTGATGCAGACTGCAGAGCAGCGAAAATAGGGCCCCATGAGCACACCCTTTAATCACCTTTTGGATAACAACCGTGCCTGGGCTGCCAGAATGGAGCGGGAGCGACCGGGGTTTTTTGGCAAACTTGCGCAACAACAAAGCCCCAAATACCTGTGGATAGGCTGCTCTGACAGCCGTGTTCCGGCCAATGAAATCACCGGCTTAGACCCCGGCGAGGTGTTTGTGCACCGCAACGTGGCCAATGTGGTGGTGCACTCCGA
>CAMATS010000017.1 GCA_945861195.1 Rhodoferax sp. OV413 | reverse complement strand
TGCAGCGATGTACCCTGGCCATTCGAGCCGTAATTCAGCTGGCCCGGTTTGGCCTGCGCGCGCTGGGTCAGGTCAGCCACCGTGTTGATGCCCGAGGCCGGGTTGACCAGCAACACATTGGGCACCCGGCCCAGCAGGCCCACTGGGGCGATCTGCTCGGGCTTGTAGGGCAGGCTCTTGTACAGGGCCGGGCTGATGGTCAGGGGCGCAGAGGCCATCAGCAGGGTGTAGCCGTCTGGCGTGGCCCGGGCTGCCTCGGCCGCGCCCAGATTGCCACCCGCACCGGGTTTGTTGTCAATGACCACCGCCTGGCCCAGTTCCTGCGCCAGGCGCGGCGCCACCATGCGGGCCATGATGTCAATCAATCCACCCGGCGGGAAAGGCACGATCAGCTTGATCGGGCGGCTCGGCCAGGCTTGCCCATACACGCTGGGTAGGCTGCAGACCAGCAAGGTAGCGGCCAAGGCAAGTCGGGCGAGGGAAGTTAGGCGCAGCATTCTGAAGTCTCCTGTAGTGTCATTTGGTCAATCATACAAACATCGCGCATCCGGGCTCAAGCAGAAACCAAGCCCTACTTGGCGAGCGATTTTTCGCCAGGAGGTGTTCAGCCAAGCGTGTTCACAGGCACGCCGGTTGATGTCGCGCCAGAGGCTGCCCAGACTCGAAGATCCGCCGCACGGGCAATCTCGGCTCAAGCATACTCTAGGCTTTTGGCCCGGTGTGCTGGTCGGGCCCCACTCTGCCAACCCACGAACTACCCCAGTTGGAACTTATTGCATGCGTACACAGGTAGCGATCATCGGTGCTGGCCCGTCGGGCTTGCTGCTGGGGCAAATCTTGAGCCGGGCGGGTATCAGTACCCTGATCCTCGAGCGGCAAAGTGCCGAACATGTGCTCGGGCGCATCCGGGCCGGCGTGCTCGAGCAGGGAACCATAGACCTGCTCGAAGCAGCCGGCGTGGGCCAGCGCTTGCAACGCCAGGGGCTGGTGCACGGCGGCTTTGAGCTGCTGTTCAAGGGCGCGCGCCACCGCATTGATTTGCAGGCGCTCACCGGGGGCCGCCAGGTCATGGTCTACGGGCAGACCGAACTCACCCGCGACCTGATGGAGGCCCGCGCTGCTGCCGGCCAGCCCAGTGTCTACCAGGCCAGCGAGCTCAGCATCCATGACTTTGCTGGCCAGCAGCCGCGGGTGCGCTATGTCAGCCAGGGACGGCAGCATGAACTGGCCTGCGACTTCATTGCCGGCTGCGACGGCTTTCACGGGGTTTGCCGTGCCAGCGTGCCCAGGGGCGCGATCACCGAGTATGAAAAAGTCTATCCCTTTGGCTGGCTGGGCCTGCTGGCCGATGTGCCGCCGGTCTCGCCCGAGCTGATTTACGCCAACACCGAGCGTGGCTTTGCGCTGTGCTCGATGCGCAGCACCAGCCGCGCCCGCTATTACCTTCAGTGCCCGCTCACCGACACCCTGAGCCAATGGACAGACCAGGCTTTTTGGGCCGAGTTAAAGAACCGGCTCGATCCGCAGGCCAGGGAACAATTGGTCACCGGCCCGGCGATCGAAAAAGGCATTGCCCCGCTGCGCAGCTTTGTCGCCGAACCGATGCGCTTTGGCAGGCTTTTTTTGGCCGGTGACGCAGCCCACATCGTGCCACCCACCGGCGCCAAAGGGCTCAACCTGGCCGCCAGCGATATCAACTATTTGTCCGCCGCCTTGAGAGAGTTTTACCAAGACAGCAGTTCGGCTGGTATTGACAGCTACTCTGCGCGCTGCTTGCGCCGGGTCTGGCGCGCTGAGCGCTTTTCTTGGTGGTTCACGTCGCTGATGCACCAGTTCCCCGAGGCCGGCGGCTTTGGGCAAAAGTTACAAGAAGCCGAATTGGACTACCTGGTGCATTCCAGCGCCGCCGCCACCGCGCTGGCGGAAAATTATGTTGGTCTGCCGCTAGATTAAACCTGCCATGTCCACTATTTCCAAAGCGCCAGCGGCGCTCAAAGGTGTGCGCATACTGAGTTTGTGCCTCAACCTGCCAGGCCCGGCTGCCCTGATGCGCTGCCGCCAGATGGGCGCACGCTGCGTCAAGCTCGAGCCTCCCGGCCCGCCGGGCCGGCCCGCAGGCACCACGGGGGACCCGATGGGCCTGTACAACCCGGCCACCTATGCCCTGATGCACCAGGGCGTGCGGGTGCGGGTGGCCGACCTCAAAACCAAGCAAGGGCAGGCCAGCCTGAACCGCGAGCTTGCCAAAACTGATGTGCTGCTGACCTCATTTCGGCCCTCTGCCCTGGTCAAACTGGGCCTGAACTGGAAGCTGCTGCGACGCCAGTACCCCGGCCTGTCGCAGGTGGCCATCGTGGGAGCGCCCGGCCAACGTGCCGAAGAGCCAGGTCACGACCTCACCTACCTGGCCGAGCACGCTTTGGTCAGCGGCCTTGAACTGCCGCCCACCCTGTATGCCGACATGGGCGGCTCCTTGGCCGCGTCGGAAGCCGTGCTCAAGGCGGTGCTGCTGCAACAGGCCAGCGGCCGCGGTTCTTACCTTGAGGTGGCGCTGTCAGATGCAGCAGCCTACCTAGCACTGCCACGGTCCTGGGGCCTCACCGTCCCTGGTGCAGCACTTGGCGGCGGCCATGCCGGCTACCGGGTCTACCGCTGCCACAACGGCCGAGTGGCGGTGGCCGCGCTGGAGCCACACTTTGCCCGGGCGCTGTGTCAGGCTGCTGGCCTGGTCTTTGACAGCGTTGCCACCCTGCAGCAGCCCGCCAGCCATGCGGCGATCGCGGCTTTTTTGCTCAGCCAGTCGCGCCAGGCGCTGGACCGTCTGGCTGTGGAGAAAGACATTCCGCTGCTCACCCTGCCGGCCTGAGCGGGCCAGCCACACTGCAAACCCAGGAGACGCACCCATGCCCAGCGACATCTACAACCAGGCACTGGGGCGCAATCAGGCCAACCACACAGCCCTGTCGCCCTTGAGCTTTTTGGCCCGCGCGGCCAGCGTCTATCCGCAACGCCCATCGGTGCTGCATGGAGAAAGCCGCTACACCTGGGCCCAAACTTACCAGCGCTGCCGGCAACTTGCCAGCGCCCTGGCGCAACGCGGTATTGGCGTGGGCGACACCGTGGCCGCCATGCTGCCCAACACGCCGCCAATGTTCGAGGCCCACTTTGGTGTGCCGATGCTGGGCGCCGTGCTGAACGCGCTGAACACCCGGCTGGATGCAGCCGCGATTGCTTTTATGCTGGAACACGGTGAGGCACGGGTGCTGATCACCGACCGGGAGTTCTCCGCCACGATTTCCAAGGCGCTGGCCTTGATGACCAGCCCCAGGCCCCTGGTGATTGATGTGGACGACCCGATGCATGTGGGAGGCGACTTGATTGGCGAGCTTGGCTACGAGGCATTTTTGGCCCAGGGTGATCCGCAATTCGACTGGCGCCTGCCCGGCGACGAATGGGACGCGATTGCGCTGAACTACACCTCGGGCACCACCGGCAATCCCAAGGGGGTGGTCACGCACCACCGGGGCGCCTATCTCAATGCGGTCTCCAACGTCATCACCTGGACCTTGCCGCAGCACCCGGTCTACCTGTGGACGCTGCCCATGTTCCACTGCAACGGCTGGTGCTTTCCTTGGACTCTGGCGCTGCAGGCCGGTGTCAGCGTGTGTCTGCGCCGGGTCGACCCGGCGCTGATTTTTCCGTTGATCCGCGAGCACCGGGTCAGCCACCTGTGCGGCGCGCCCATCGTCTACGGCCTGCTGATCAACGCGCCCGAAGCGCTGCGCGCGGGCATCAACCACCCGGTGGCTGGCCTGATCGCAGGGGCGGCGCCGCCGGCGGCCATCATCGAGGGCTGCGAGCGCATCGGTATCGACATCACGCATGTGTACGGCCTCACCGAGGTGTATGGCCCGGCTGCGGTATGCGCCAAGCAGCCCGAATGGGCTGGGCTGCCAATCGGCGAACGCGCCACCCTGAACGCCCGACAGGGTGTGGCCTACCCCTTGCAGGAGGCCATTGCCGTGTTCGACCCGGTCACCCTGGAAGAGGTACCGGCTGACGGACAGAGCCTGGGCGAAATATTCTTTCGCGGCAACCTGGTGATGAAGGGCTACCTGAAAAACCCGCAGGCCACGCAAGAAGCCTTTGCCGCAGGCTGGTTCCATACCGGCGACCTGGCGGTGGTTTACCCGGACGGCTACATCAAGATTCGAGACCGCAGCAAGGACGTGATCATCTCCGGCGGCGAAAACATCTCCAGCCTGGAGGTCGAAGACGTTCTTTACCGCCACCCCAGCGTCCTGGTGGCCGCGGTGGTGGCACGGCCGGATGCCACTTGGGGCGAGGTGCCCTGCGCCTTTGTCGAGGTGCGCGACGCCGACAGCGTGAGCGAAGCCGACATCATCGCGCACTGCCGCGCCAGCCTGGCCCGCTTCAAAGTACCCAAGCAGGTTGTGTTTGGCCCACTGCCCAAGACCTCCACCGGAAAAATCCAAAAATTTGCACTGCGTGAGCAGCTGCGCTCAGCCTCGGCAATCGACGAATAAGGACCAAGCCGCACCAATCGGTCAAGGGGCCCAGTCGCCTCGTGCGAATCGGCTGCCAGCGAAACCGGCCACCGAGACCAGCCACCAAGCGCCGGGTCTGCATGGGGTGGTAAGGGGTAGCAAGGGGCGGCAAGGGGGTAGCATGGGCGCTGCTCTAACCCGAGACCTTATCGCATGGAACAAGTCAATTTCATCAACGGCCAGACCCGGCTTTACGCCATCATCGGCGACCCGATCGAGCAGGTGCGCTCGCCCGAGATGATCACCTGGGAACTGCAGCAACGCGGCATCAATGGGGTTTTGTGCCCGGTGCACATCGCCGAGCCTGACTTTGACCGGGTGCTGCCCGAACTGCTCAAAATCAGGAATATGGACGGCCTGATCTTCACCATTCCCTACAAAGCCCGGGCACTGGCCCATGCACAGCACATCGGCCCACAGGCCCAGGTGATCGGCGCTTTCAATGCCATGGTGCGCCAAGCCGATGGGGCCTGGGCCGGGGAGATGTTTGACGGGCTGGGCTGCTTGGAGGCCTTTCGCCGGCGTGGCTTCAGGCTCAACGGGCAGCGCCTGATGCTGATGGGTCTGGGCGGCGCCGGCATGGCGATTGGCGCAGCCATGGCCGCAGAACATCCCCGACTGATGCGAGTTTTTGACCTCGATGCGGCCCGCTGCGAGCGCATGGCGCAGACGATTGCGCGCATCAGCCCAAACACCGAGGTGCAGATTGGCAAGCCCGATACCCAGGGTATGGATGTGTTGCTCAATGCGACACCAATAGGCATGCTTGGCGACACCCGCATGGCCATTGATGCCAGCAGCCTGCCCGCGCAGCTGATTGTTTTTGATGCCATCGTGAAGCCCGAACTCACGCCGCTGCTGCGCCTGGCCGAGGCATCGGGCTGCCGCACCGTCAAAGGCAGGGAGATGATGGGGGGTCAGATTTCCCGAATCGTGGATTTCTTCATCGCCAGAGGCCCTGAGCTTTTGAGTTAGAGTTTGGCTGCACCAACCCGGTCTTGTCACAGCCCCCAGGCCAGCACCCCCGAAAAATCATGATCACCATTGACCCCGCCGCCCGCGCAACACTCACCCTCATCGAACATCCCTTGGTGCAGCACAAGCTCACCTTGATGCGCAACAAAGAGGCCAGCACCAACAGCTTTCGCCGGCTGCTGGGCGAGCTCTCCAGCCTGATGGCCTATGAGGTCTGCCGCGATATGGCGCTGCAAGACGTGCAGATTGAAACCCCGCTAGAGACCATGACCGGCAAACAAATTGACGGCAAAAAACTGGTGTTTGTGTCGATTCTGCGGGCGGGCAACGGCATTCTCGACGGGGTGCTGTCGGTGGTGCCGGGTGCGCGCGTGGGGCATATCGGGCTGTACCGCGACCCGGCCACGCTGCAGGCAGTGGAGTATTACTTCAAGATGCCGCAACACATGCAGGAGCGCGATATTGTGGTGGTCGACCCCATGCTTGCAACCGGTAACTCGGCGGTGGCCGCGGTCACCCGGCTGAAGGCCTGCAAGCCAAAGTCGATCAAATTTTTATGCCTGCTGACCTGCCCTGAGGGTATCAACGCCTTGCACCGGGCACACCCCGATGTGGCGGTGTACACCGCCGCCATCGACCGGCAACTCAACAGCCACGGCTATATCCTGCCCGGCCTGGGTGACGCCGGAGACCGGATTTTTGGCACCCAGTAAGCGGGCCTGCTAACTGGGCCGGCTAACCGGCTCAGCTAACCAGGCCTGCTAACCGATTCAGCGCCGCCGGGCCGCGCGCACGCCGGGCAGGTCGGCGACGATTCCCAGCACCCGGGCCAGGCGGGCTGCGTCGGACACCTCGACGGTGAAGGTCATCCAGGCGATGCCCTTGATGGATTGGGTTTGCACCGCAATCACATTGGTTTTTTCTTTGGTGAAGACCTCTGAAATATCGCGCAACAGACCCTGCCGGTCGGTCGCCTGTACCGCCACATCAACCGGGTAAACCGCTGGGACAGCGCCCTGGGGCAGGCCCCAAGCGACCTCGATCACCCGTTCGCCATTGCGCGCCACCATCTCGCGCAAATTCGAGCAATCAGCGCGGTGCACGCTGACGCCGTTGCCGCGCGTGACAAAACCACAGATCGCATCGGGCGGCGCCGGCTTGCAGCACTTGGCCAACTGGGTCATCAGCGAGTCAACCCCCACCACCAGCAGGCCACCCTTGGCCGGCTGCGCTGTGCTGCGCGGCTTGCGCAGCAGCGGCAGGTCGGCCACAGTGACGGTTTTGTCAGGCGGTCGCAGCAGCAGCTCGATGTTGCGCAAAGAAAACTCATCCTTGCCCACCACCTCGAACAAATCGTCGGCTGCATTGAAGCCCAGTTGGGCCGCCAGGTCGTCCTGCTTGAGGGCGGTGCGGCCCTCGCGTTGCAGCAGTTTTTCGACTGCCTCGCGGCCCTTGGCAATCGTCTCGTGCAGCGCTTGGGCATTGAACCAGGCCCGCACCTTAGCCCGGGCCCGGTGGCTCACCAGGTAGCCCAGCTCGGCATTGAGCCAATCGCGCGAGGGGCCGCCCTCCTTGGCCACGGTCACCTCCACGGTCTGGCCATTTTTCAGCGGCGTGTTCAGCGGCACCATGACACCGTCGAGCCGGGCGCCACGGCAGCGGTGGCCCAGGTCGGTGTGCAGGCTGTAGGCAAAATCGACCGCAGTAGCCCCCTGCGGCAGCTCCACAATGGCAGCCTCGGGTGTCAGCACATAAATGCGGTCGTCAAACGCGCCGGGGCCCGGCGTGCCGGCGAGCTCGCGCTCCCAGGCCAGCAGCTGGCGCAGCACCGCGATCTTGGCGTCATAGGCGCCGGTGGCTGACACCCCGCCATAGCCCTTGACGCCAGCCTCCTTGTAGGCCCAGTGCGCTGCCACGCCGTGTTCAGCGTGCTCGTGCATGGCCTGGGTGCGGATCTGGATTTCTATGGGCTGGCCACGCGCGTCGCGCACGATGGTGTGCAGCGAACGGTAGCCATTGGCCTTGGGCCGGGCGATGTAGTCGTCAAACTCTTCGGCCACCAGCACAAAGCGGCTGTGCACCCAACTCAAAGCGGCGTAGCAGTCGGGGATGCTCGCCACCACCACCCGCAAGGCCCGGATGTCGTGGATTTGCTCAAATCCCAGCGACTTGCCGCGCATTTTGCGCACGATGCTGTAGATGTGTTTGGGCCGGCCCTGCACTGCGGCTGCCACACCCTGGGCTTGCAGGCCGGCCTGCAGCTCCTCGCGCAGTCGCTGCACCTGGGCTTCGCGCTCGGTGCGCTTTTCGTCGAGCAGCCCGGCCACGCTGCGGTAGGTGTCGGGCTCCAGAAAACGAAAAGCCAGGTCTTCGAGCTCCCACTTGATCTCCCAGATGCCCAGGCGGTTGGCCAAGGGTGCAAACACCTGCAGCGATTCAGCCGCCAGCCCACTCGGCACGGGCAGCTTGGTCTGTGCAAAGTGGCGCAGCGTCTGCAAGCGCGAGGCCAGGCGCAGCATCACCACCCGCAGATCGCGCGAGAAGGCCAGCAGCATCTTGCGTACGTTCTCGGTCTGCGCCATCGGGATCGCCGCGCTGCGGGCGCTGGCGGCCTGGGCCTGCCGGGCTTGACGCTGCAAGCGCACCAGCCGGGTGGTCTCCAGCGCCAGCGTGGCAAAGTTGTCGCCAAAGGCCTTGGCGATCACCTCTTGCGGCTTGTTCAGGTGCTCGCAGGCATACACCAGGTAACTGGCCGCCTGCATCGCCTCAGAACCACCGATCTGGCGCAGGATGGAGGCCACCGCATCCGCATGGGCCAGCGTGTTCTCACCGGTGTCAAGTGTCTCGCCCGCCAGCAGCGGCTCGGCAAAGGCCCGCGCACGCAACAGCGCCTGAGCCTGATCGGGCAGGCTCTGGGCGGTGGCCTGCAGCACAGGCGAGGTAGCGTGGGAGCCATGAGGCTCGAGCGGCAGGCTTTTCATCAACTCAAGGTTTCCCGGCCCGGCCGGCTCAGTCCAGCAAAAAATCAGCCACTGCTTGCACCTGATCGTTGGCAACCAGGGTCGGGGCATGGCCAACACCGGCAAACTCCCGCAGACGTGCCAGCGGCCCGCGCTGGGTCATTGCCAGCGCGGTAGGCGAGGACAGCAGGTCCGAGTCGGCGCCGCGCAGCAGCAGGGTGGGCAGGCTCAGGCGGTCATAGAGCTGCCACATCAGCGCCTCGCCCTGTGCGGCAGTCTCTGGCGTCAACAGTCGAAAAGGCACAGCCAGTGCCGGGTCGTAGTGCAGGCGCAGCCTGTGGCTGCCCTGGGCCGCGGGCTTGACCATGTACCTTGACAAGGCCAGCCATTGGGCCGGTGTGTGCGGCCCAAAGCTGCTAGCAATAGCCCACAGCGCGTCAGCGGCCTGCTGCAGCGATTCAAATTCACCCGATCGACCCAGGTAGCGGCCAATGCGCTGCAAGGCCTGCCACTCAATGCTGGGGCCGACATCATTGAGCACCAAGCGGCGCACCTGACCCGGCTCCAGGTAGGCGCAGACCGCCATGCCAATCAGGCCGCCCATGCTGGTGCCAAGCCAGTCCAGCCGGCTGGCCTGCAACTGACCAATCAGGGTCAGCATATCGGCGGCATAGGTTGGCACCTGGTAGGCCATGGGGTCGGCCAGCCAGTCGCTATCGCCACGGCCCACCACGTCTGGACAAACCACCCGCAGGCGCTGGCCGGCTCGCGCACCGCGCTCACACAGGGCCTGGGCTAACACATCGAAGTCGCGCCCCTGGCGGGTCAGCCCATGCACGCACAGCACCACATGGTCGGCCCCAGCCTCGCCCCAGGACCAGTAGGCCATGCGGTGGCCACCGCCGGCATCGGGGCAATGAAGAAAGTGGCGGCTTGGCTCAGTCATGGTGAAATCGGGCTTGGTTGACCAAGGGCTATCCTAAGGCAACTCTCAAGGAATCAGCATGCTCAAAGGCAAAACAGCACTCGTTACGGGCTCCACCAGCGGCATTGGCCTCGGGCTCGCCCGAGCCCTGGCAGCACAGGGCGCCAACATCCTGCTCAACGGCTTTGGCGACTCCCAAGGCCCCAGCGCCGAGCTTGCCAGCTGCGGTGTGCGGGTGGCCTACCACGGCGCCGACATGAGCCGCCCGGCAGAGATAGAAGCCATGATGGCCTATGCCGCCAGCACCTTTGGCAGGGTCGATATTCTGGTCAACAACGCTGGCATTCAACATGTCTCACGCATTGAAGACTTCCCGCCCGAGCGCTGGGACGCCGTGCTTGCCATCAACCTCAGCAGTGCTTTTCATACCAGCCGCCTGGCGCTGCCGGCCATGCGTGCAGCCAACTGGGGCCGCATCATCAACATCGCCTCGGTCCATGGCCTGGTGGCCTCGGTCGAAAAGTCTGCCTATGTGGCGGCCAAGCATGGGCTGGTCGGGCTGACCAAGGTGACGGCGCTGGAAAACGCCACCACCGGCGTCACCTGCAATGCAATTTGCCCGGGCTGGGTGCTCACCCCGTTGGTGCAAAAACAAATTGATGCTCGCGCCGCCGCTATGGGGCTTGGCAATGAACAGGCGATCAACAGCCTGTTGAGTGAAAAAGAGCCCTCGCTGCAGTTCAGCACCCCCGAGGAATTGGGGGCGCTGGCGGTTTTTCTGTGCAGCAGCGCGGGCAACAACGTGCGCGGCGTGGCCTGGAACATGGACGGCGGCTGGGCCGCGCAGTAGTGCCCCGCAGCCCCTACTGGCAGGCGTCCGCCGGACCGCGCCTGGGCCGCTGGCCGGGTCCGCCAGGGCAGGCCATGGGCGGGCGCCCATCGGGGCTGGCTTGAGGGTTGAGCTGTCCGGCCTGCTGACGCAACTGCTGGCGCAACATGGCTCTTTCGTCTTCTGACAACTGGCGCCTGGGCAAATCGGCCGGGGCCGGCTCTTCCTGGCTGGGTCGCTCATTGGACATGGGCCTGAGCGAGGAGCGCAAATCGGCCCGGCGCTGATCGCCGCCGGGCCCTGGAGCCGGGCCAGCTTGAGCACGCTGGCCGTGCTGCCCAGGCTGCCCATTGGCAGCCCCAAACAGTCCCAGCGCGCACAGCAGCAGCAAAGCAAATCTCATGCGGTTCAGCTTAACACCCCAGGCCCGGGCCTTGGGCGGCCAGATGTGTAACAGTGTGTGAGCATCGGGCCGGCAGGCTGGCGCATACGGGCGCGGGCCTGCACAATCTGCAAACCAAAAACAAGGCAGCAGCCAAGCATGAACCAAGCCCCCAAGCGAGCCGACAAGATCATGGTTGTCGACGACGATGCGCGCATCCGAGACCTGCTGCGCCGCTACCTCAGCCAAGAGGGCTTTGCCGTGCTGCAGGCCGAAGATGGTCGGGCGCTGAGCCGTATTTTGCTGCGCGAGAGCGTCGACCTGATCGTGCTCGACCTGATGTTGCCGGACGAAGACGGTTTGTCGATTTGCCGACGCCTGCGCGGCGCGCAGGACCCAACGCCCATCATCATGCTCACCGCCAAGGGAGAGGACGTGGACCGCATTGTTGGCCTCGAGGTAGGCGCCGACGACTACCTGGCAAAGCCCTTTAACCCGCGCGAACTGTTGGCGCGCATCCATGCGGTGCTGCGCCGCAGACCGAAGGCTGAGCTGCCAGGCGCGCCCTCGGTGCAAGCCGGCGTGGTGTGCTTTGGTCCCTTTATCTTCGACCTCGGCGCCCGTGAGTTGCGCCGGGGCGATGAAACCCTGCCACTCACCAGCGGCGACTTCGCCATGCTCAAGGCGCTGGTGCGCCATCCCCGCCAAGCCCTGCCGCGGGAAAAACTCGCGCAGTTGGCACGCGGCCGCGAGTTAGAGCCTTTTGACCGCAGCCTGGATGTGCAAATCTCACGCCTGCGCAAACTGCTTGAGACCGACCCCACTGCGCCACGCTACATCCAGACCGTCTGGGGCGTGGGTTATGTGTTTGTGCCAGACAGCAGCAGCTAAAGCCATGGGTCTGTTTTGGCGAACATTTTTTTTGCTGACATTGCTGTTGGTAGGCAGCATGCTGGCCTGGCTGCAAACCCTCAGGGCGATGGAATTTGAGCCCAAGGCACTGCAAACCGCGCAAGAAATTGCCGCTCTGGTCAACCTCAGCCGCGCCGCCCTGGTGCATGCGGATGCCATCAACCGGGTGTCGCTGATTAAAACCATGAGCGAGCAGGAGGGGCTGCGCATCCTGCCGCGCGAACCCGGCGACCTGGTGGAGCCTTTTGACACCGACGGCCCAAGCCAGCGCATCAGCCGTGAACTCGGCAGCCGCTTGGGCCCGGGCACCGAAGTCGCCAACCGGGTCAACCAGCAAGAAGGCCTTTGGATCGGCTTCACCATCGAGGGCGACCGCTACTGGTTGCGCACTGACCGGGCCCGCTTCAGCCACACCGCCGGGCAAACCTGGCTGATCTGGCTGGCCGCCGTGGCCGCGCTGTCGCTGGCCGGCGCAGCCCTGATCGCCGGGCTGGTCAGCCGGCCGCTCAAACAGCTCGCGCTGGCTGCATCGCGGGTGCGCGAAGGCCAGCTCGACGCCAGCACCCTTGATGAGTCCGTCAGCACGCCCGAGTTGCGGGCAGTCAACACCGGCTTTAACCGCATGACCCGCAGCCTGGCCCAGCTTGAGCAGGACCGCGCCATCATGCTAGCCGGCATTTCGCACGACCTGCGCACGCCCCTGGCGCGGCTTCGACTAGAGACTGAGCTCAGCGTGGCCGACCCCCAGGCGCGGGATCACATGGCTGCAGACATCGGCCAAATTGACGCCATCATTGGCAAGTTTCTTGACTACGCCAGGTCCAACCCAGTGCGCTTGGTGAGCCTGCCGCTGCTCGACCTGGTGCGGGGCTGCCTCTACAACCTGACCAACCGGGGCGATGCCCAGATTGACCTGGACCTGAGCGCGGACCTGCTGGTGATGGCCGACCCGGTGGAACTGGGCCGCGTGTTCACCAACCTGCTGGAAAACGCCCTGCGCTACGGGCGCTCGGGCCAAACCGGTCAGGCCAAGGTCTTTGTTGGGGCACAGCGCCAAGCGCCTTGGGTGATGGTCGAGGTGCGCGACCAGGGCCCTGGCGTCACCGAGACACAACTCGCCCGCTTAACCCAGCCCTTTTACCGCGGCGACAGCGCCCGCACCGAAGCCCGCGGCGCCGGCCTGGGCCTGGCCATCGTGGACAAAACCCTGCAACGGATGGGCGGCTCGGTGTCGCTGACCAATGCAGCCGGCGGCGGCCTGCAGGTTCGCCTGCTGCTGCGCGCCGCCACGCCGCCAGACAAACCGAACCTCGTCGCCTAAATCCGGAGACGAGGTCCTGGGGCGCTTCAGTCGGGTGGCGGGCGCTGGCGCTGGTTGCCGGGAACCCCAAGCTCGGGGTGCAGTCGGCTGGCTACCAGCCAAGCGGCCAGCAGTGCCACACCGCCGGCGGCAAACACGCCAGACAAGGGCACAAACTGCAGTACCAGCCAGACCAGGCCGGGCGACACAATGCCCGACACATCGCGAAAGCTGGAGTACACGGCCGACATCTCGGTGCGTTGCGAGGGCTTGACTGACATCAAAAACGGCAGGCCACCGCAAATATCGAGCAAGACCAAAAAATAAGCCCCCAGCATCAGCACCGCTACCGTGGCCCAGGGGAGCGAAGAAAACACGGTGCCCAAAATAAAGCACAGGCCGCTGAACAAAAACCCGGTACGCACCGCTTCGCGCACGGAGTGGCGTTGCACCCAGCGCAGCATGAGCGGCGCCATGAACAGGCCAGCATTGGCCAGTGAGGTGGTCAAGCCACCCACCTGCTCGCCCAGGCCGTTTTGCACCGCAAAAATACCGGTGTAGACGATGTAAATCCACCAACCACAAGAGCGCATAACTGCAAAAAACCAGCCTGCAACCAGACGCGGCTGGGCAAAAAAACGTTTCAGGTAGGCCATCGGCGCGACCGAACTGGGCACCGCCTGCACAATCACCCGGCCATTTCCCAGACGCAGACGCCAAAAGGCTGTGAGCATGCCCAGCGCGCCCAGGCCCACCAAGACAAACGGCGCACCATGCCAATACGGCAACAACCAGACCCCCAGCACCGGCCCGACGGTCCAGCCCAGGCCGCCATAAAACAGGCGCAAGGATTCGAGCTTGCTGAAATCAGCCTTGGCCACGTTGTCGAGCACATAGGCGTTAAAGCAAACGAAGGCGGTGGCCGCAGCCATGGCGTTGCACAGCAGGGCGGCTGTGGTGGCAGCTCCGCCCACCATGCCCAGAGCCGCCGACAGGACATACAGCAGCACACCGCCGGTGTAAACCCAGCGGCGTGGCAAGAGACGGGTCAGCATAGGTACGGCGAGCACGGTCAGCAAAGACAGCAAGCCAACCGCGAAATAAATTTTGGACACCGTGACCGCGTCGCCCCAATACCGGTACATCAACAGCGGGTAGACCGCCAGGCTGCTGCCGCGCACCACGGCCTCGACGCCGCCGATGATGGCAAACGGGCGCACGCCTCGGGGCGAATGGGGCAGGCTGCTTGCCAGAGCCCGGCTGGGCATATTAGAGGGCCTGCCCCAGGCGCTTGACGCCCTCAAGAATCTTGGCCTCGTCGACCGTGGCAAAGCTCAGGCGCAAGCTGGCGGTGTCGGGGTCGTGGGCAAAGAAGGGCTTGCCAGGCACAAAGGCGACCAGCCGCTCAACGGCGCGCTGCGCAAAGGCGGTGGCATCAGGGCTGCGGCCCCCGGAGCCACTCAGGCGGGCCCAAAAAAACATGCCGCCCTGCGGCCGGTTGAATTCAATCGCCTCACCAAGCTCGCGCTGGAGCGACTCGGCCATCACCCGGGCCCGCTGGGCGTAGGTGCGGCGCACCTGGTCAAGCGCGGCGCCCAGCCGGTCGAGCGTGAGGTAGTGGGCGCAAATTGCTTGCGTGAGGTTGCTGGTGTGGGCGTCGCTGAACTGCTTGCACATGGTGGCGCGGGCCAGCAACTCGGGCGGCGCTATCAGCCAACCCACGCGCAGGCCGGGCGACAAAATCTTGCTGAAGCTGCCACAGTGCGCCAAGCAATCACGGCTACCCGGCACCTGGGCCGAGAGCGCCAGCAGACTGGGCGGGGGCGGCTGATCAAAATACAGCTCGCCATACGGATCGTCCTCCACCACCACGGTGCCGGTGCGCGCAGCAAGCGCCAAAATACGCAGCCGCCGGCTCAGGCTCAGCGTGGCACCACTAGGGTTGCCAAAGGTTGGGATCAGGTAAATTAGCTTGGGCTTGTGCTGCGCAATCAGTTGCTCGAGCCGGTCCACATCCACGCCGTCGGCATCAATGGGGGCGCCAATGATGTGGGCGCCGTAGAGCCGAAAGCACTGGATGGTGGCTAAAAACGTGGGCGCCTCGACGATCACCACATCGCCCGGTGAGATCAGGGTTTTGCCAATCAAATCAAGCGCCTGTTGGCTGCCCGTGGTGACGATCAGGCCCTCGGGGGCGACCTGCACATTGGCCGCGCTGCCCGAGCCGCCCTTGGCGGCCATGAAGGCGCTCAGACCCTCGCGCAGCGGGCCGTAGCCTTCCGTGGCCCCATACTGCAGCACCGGCCCAGGCGTGGCGGCAAGCACCGCTTGGCTGGCCTGGC
>CAMATS010000016.1 GCA_945861195.1 Rhodoferax sp. OV413 | reverse complement strand
TTGATGTACGGCACGCGCCAGTTTTCCTGGCCGCTCAACCGCCAAATGGCGTTGGGGCATGTGTGGATCGCCGTGCTGAGTTTGCTACTGACCCAAGTGTCCTCGCTGTGGGTGTTTGCGCTGGGCTGTGCGGTGTGTGGCATGGCGGTGGGGCCGGCGATCACTGCGAGCCAGATGCAGTTGGGGAAATTGACGACGGCCGAGTACACGACCGAGGCTTTCACTTGGAGCATGACCTTGTTTATGGTGGCACTAGGCGCTGCATTTGGCTGCGGCGGCTGGCTCGTGGATACCTATGGGGTGGGGGCGCCCATGTTCTGCGCAGCTTGCACTGCCGGTCTGGGTGCACTGATGTGCCTGCGGGTACCAGAAACATTTGCGCAACCAGCGGCAGCGACCTAACGCATCGCCGCCGCATTCTGGGATTTTCATACGAGTCTTACCACTGGCCCACCCTGGGCCAAAAGCTGATCACCGCACTGGGCCAGCCGCAACTGGAATTACCCGCAAGTGGCCACTGGCGACCACCTGCGGTTATTGACACAACCGATTCCTGAGCAATGCCAAAGGGTGAATCAACAGTGGTCACCTCCCTACTTCAGGTCTTCTGTCGACTCTCATTGAGTGCTGAGCTGTGGCTTCTTTAGAAATAACGGCATGCGCTGACGCCATCTGGTGCAGATTGCTCAATCCATCCAGCGCTTTGAAGCATGGACCGTGGTGTCGGTCAGTCGTGACAAAACCGACGACAAGTTCATTGGGCTTGCCATCGATTCTGGCGCAGCAATCCTGATTTCAGGCGACCCAGATTTGAAGGACGTGAAGGCCTACAAGGGGGTAGAAATACTCTCACCTGCTCAATTTTGGAGCGTTTCAAGACCTGATAAAGCAAGCAATGGCCTGCTTGCGCTGCTTGTTCGTCACCATTGATGAGTTCAGCGTCCTGCCAAAGTCTCGGGCCTCACAACTGCATTCGATACCCAGCCACGCCTCAATGCGCAAGACCGAGCACGGATTGATGTTCAAGAAAGACGGCCAGCGCGATGTCAACTTCGACTGGACCGAATGGGGCGACACCGGCAGCCACTGGATGCGCCTGATCATCCCCTACCCCAAGACCGGCGGCCCGGGTGGCAGTTTCACCATCATCGGCAGCTACACGCCCATCGGCCTCAACCTGAGCGCTGTGTTCTTCTGGCGCTGCCGCCGCGTGCAGGGCTGGCAGCGCAACGCGTGGCGCTTTTTGTACCGCAACCGTCTGGAAGCTCGCCACTGGGTGGTGCTGGAGCAGGACCGCGTGATGCTGGAGAGCATGGAGCCCGACGCCAACCAGCGCGAGCACCTGCACGAGCACGACGTGGGCCTGCCACGCCTGCGCAAGATCATGCAGAGTCTGGCGCAGCTTCAGTTGCAGCAGTTTCAATAGCTCGAAAACTTCCGCGCCTGAACTGCTGTAGCCGCCAACGATAAGGCGTCACACCATTTAAAATCACTGCCGATACCTGTTTAGGTCGGGTACCAGCAGTGCACTGTGCACAAATAGGAGCATCGACATCGTTCCCGTTGAACTTGAAGGTGGCTGCCTCTGTGGCAAGGTTCGGTTCACTGCCAGTCAGCCGCCCTTGCGGACTTTTGCCTGCCATTGCAAATTTTGTCAACGGGTGACTGGAACATCTTTCTTCGCGGAATCGATCTTTCCCTTGGATGCCGTCCAGTTCAATGATGGTGAACTCAGGCGTTACGAGCACGTGTCAGAGGGTAGCCAGAAAAAAGTCTTCGTTCACTTTTGCCCATCCTGCGGTACGACCGTTGGCCTGACCTTTGAGCGCTGGCCGGAAGTTCGTGCCATCTCGCGTGGCTGCTACGACGACCCCAACGCCGTTGAAGTGACGAGCCATATATGGACTGAGTCTGCCCAGACTGGGGTCGTACTGCCCGCGGGCATTGAATGCTTTGTCAGAGCACGAGCTCAGCTCGATGGTCAGCCAGAGCAGCCCAAAAAACACGATGTGCCGGTCATGGCGCGGCTCGCGTGACGCGTAACCAGCGGCCAGTGCCGGCGTGGCCAGGTCATAGCTGAGCGAAGTCTCCTGACTGTCAGTGGTAATCGTCTTCTCGTTGATGGCGAATGGCGCCAATGATGACGGTGTTGCTGTCCACAATCTCGAACAGCGCGACATAGCCGGTGTGGCCAAACGGAATGATGAGTTCACGGACAAACGAACTGATCCCCGCCTTGCGACAGGCAAACGGCGAAGTTGCTAAAAACGCCAAGCTGTCCTTGATGGCCTGTAGGGCCCTCTGCGGGATGTCGAGGTCACCCGTTTCACTGTCCATTTCACGTTGCAGCGCGAAGTCAAACAATTGCTCCAAATCAAGGGCAGCCGCTTCGCTGAACACAACCCGGTATGTCATCCGCCGCGCTGTGCCTTGACCTGTCTGGCAGCCTCCAGTTTGGCCTCTAGCTTGGCTAGCACGCGTTCAGCGGGAATGCCGTTGCCGTCGCGCTGGGTCGCCTCGATGGCGGCAATGCCGCGCCGCATGAACTCAGCCTGATTCTTGCGCTTGGCGACCGTGGTGCGAACCGCGTTTTCGACAAATTGCGACAACGATTCACCTTGCTCCAGCACGCCTTCGAGTTCGAGCCGGACATCAGGGGCAACACGTATGGGGGGGAGTGTGGCTGTTTTCATCAATTGATTGTATTGCACATGCAATGCATGTTGCGCTATTCAAACTGCTCCGCTTGGATATTGCATTTGCTGTTGGCGTCGACACGTCCTGTGGCTGCGGCATACACATGCACCGAGGCATGGCTCACCCACAGGGTGTAGCCGTCAGCGACCTGCTTCGACACATACTCTGTGTCCACCAGACCACCCGCTCCAGCCCGGTTTTCAACCACCACGGTCTGCCCAAGCGCCCAGCGCATTACCTCTGGGCAGTGTTGACATGGGCGGTGACCGCCATGGATTCGAACGGGTCGAAGACCAACATCGCTGAGTGAAAATGTTGCCGAACTCGCAACAGTGCCCAATGGTCAAATTTCACTGAATCAAGACGCCATGTGCACGGCGTGGGCACAGGATGGGCACAGCGTGGGCACAAAACAAAAAAGGCCCACCAAAGTGAGCCTTTACTGTCGTGGAACCCCACGTATTTATTGGTTGCGCGAGAAGGATTTGAACCTTCGACCTTTGGGTTATGAGCCCAACGAGCTACCAGACTGCTCCATCGCGCGATAAGAGTGTGATTGTAGCCTAATCGGCCTTCGATGGCTCGGTGGATGGAGTGTCCTCGACCAATTTACGATCCACCAATTCGACCAGCGCCATGGGTGCGTTATCTCCCACCCGAAAGCCCATTTTCAAAATTCGGGTGTAACCACCCGGACGGGCTTTGAAGCGCGGGCCCAGATCATTGAACAACTTGAGCACGCTGTCACGATCGCGCAGGCGATCAAAGGCCAGTCGGCGGTTTGCCAAACTTGCTTCTTTGGCCAAGGTGATCATGGGCTCAACCACACGGCGTAGCTCCTTGGCTTTGGGCAGCGTGGTTTTGATCACCTCGTGCGCGATGAGCGAGTTCATCATGTTGCGAAGCATCGCCAAGCGGTGCTCGCTGGTGCGATTAAGTTTACGTAATCCGTGTCCGTGACGCATGGTGCTTTCCTTCAATTTTTAATTGGCGCAGCCGTATCAGGTACTGCCCCTGCACTGGAGCCTTTTGACAGGCTCCGGGAATCAACGTTTTTCCAGGGCTGAGGGGGGCCAGCTTTCGAGTTTCATGCCTAGTGTCAGCCCGCGGGAGGCCAAAACCTCCTTGATTTCATTGAGCGACTTTCGACCCAGATTGGGTGTCTTCAACAGCTCGTTCTCACTGCGCTGTATGAGGTCGCCGATGTAATAAATATTCTCAGCTTTGAGGCAATTAGCCGAGCGCACAGTCAACTCTAACTCGTCCACCGGGCGCAGCAAAATTGGGTCAAACTGCGAACTGCCGCGCGGTGCTGGCATATCAAAAGCCGCCAACTCACTGCCTTCGAGTTGCGCGAACACGGCCAACTGTTCGACCAGGATTTTCGCCGATGAGCGCACCGCGTCCTCAGCAGAAATCGCACCATTGGTTTCGATGTCAACGATCAATTTATCAAGATCGGTGCGCTGCTCCACCCGCGCGGCTTCGACCGTGTAACTGACGCGCTTGACCGGGGAAAAGGACGCATCGAGCACGATACGACCGATCGATTTGGTGGTCTCGTCGCCATGGCGGCGCATGGTGCCAGGCACATAGCCCCGGCCTTTCTCGACCTTGATCTGCATATCGAGTTTGCCGCCGTGCGACAGATTGGCGATGACATGGTCTGGGTTGATGATCTCGACATCGTGCGGCGTCTGTATGTCGCTCGCCAGCACCGGACCATCGCCTTCTTTGCGCAAACTCAGGGTGACATCGTCGCGGTTGTGGAGCTTAAAGACCACGCCCTTGAGGTTGAGCAAAATATTAACCACGTCTTCTTGCACGCCATCAATCGAGGAGTACTCGTGCAGCACCCCCGCGATGGTGACCTCGGTGGCCGCATAGCCCCACATGGATGACAACAAAACCCGACGCAAGGCGTTTCCCAGCGTATGACCGTAGCCACGCTCGAACGGCTCGAGTGCAACCTTGGCACGGTTCAAACCGAGTTGGTCTACATTGATTGCTTTGGGCTTTAGTAAACTATTTTGCATGCAAACTTCCTCTCAATACCCCCGGCTCGTTACGCCGGTAAGGCTGGTGAAGTGCCCCAAATGCCGGGCCTGGCGATTGGGGAACGATTTCGAATGAACCAGCTTGGTTCGGCGATTAACGAGAATACAACTCAACAATCAACGATTCGTTGATGTCGGCGCCAAACTGATCTCGGTCAGGAACTGTTTTAAAAGTTCCCTCCGCTTTCTCAAGATTGACATCCACCCAAGCCGGCATACCGACCTGCTGAGCAAGTTGCAAGGCCTCGACCACCCGATTTTGCTTTTTCGACTTGTCTCTGACCGAAATCAAGTCGCCAGTCTTCACCATGTAAGACGGGATGTTGACGCTCTTGCCATTGACTGTCATGGCTTTGTGAGACACCAGTTGTCGGGCCTCAGCCCGAGTTGAACCAAAGCCCATACGGTAGACAACGTTGTCAAGGCGCGACTCCAGCAGCAGCAGCAGGTTGGAGCCCGTGTTGCCTTTGCGGCGATCAGCCTCTTCAAAGTAGCGCCGGAACTGCTTCTCCAACACACCGTACATGCGTTTGACTTTTTGCTTTTCACGCAATTGCAAACCATAGTCAGAGGTACGCGCACCAGAGGTGCGGCCGTGCTGACCTGGCTTGGAATCAAACTTCGCCTTATCCCCAATAGCGCGTCGTGCGCTCTTGAGAAACAGGTCGGTGCCTTCTCGGCGAGATAATTTGGCCTTGGGGCCTAGATAGCGTGCCACTTGAACTTCCTTTTTGTCATCTGCCGTACGCTGTACGGGAGCCAACAGCGCATAGCGGTTGGCGGTGGGCTTGTTTAAAAATCAGATGCGGCGACGTTTTTGCGGTCTGCATCCGTTGTGAGGCACCGGGGTTACATCAGCAATCATGTTGATGCGTATGCCAAGAGCTGCCAGCGCTCGCACCGAAGATTCCCGGCCTGGCCCGGGGCCTTTGATTTCAACGTCAAGGTTCTTGATGCCCTGTTCAATGGCTGCGCGTCCCGCCACCTCAGATGCGACTTGCGCCGCAAAAGGAGTGGATTTGCGCGAACCCTTGAATCCCTGGCCACCAGACGACGCCCAGGACAAGGCGTTGCCTTGACGGTCGGTGATGGTGATGATGGTGTTGTTGAACGAGGCGTGGACATGCGCAACGCCATCCGCAACATTTTTACGAACTTTTTTGCGCACCCGTTGGGCCGCGTTACTTGCCGGAGCTTTTGCCATGGTGGTCTTTCAATACCGTTTATTTTTTCAGTGCTGCAGCAGCCTTGCGCGGGCCTTTGCGTGTGCGGGCGTTTGTCCGTGTGCGCTGGCCGCGCATGGGCAGGCCACGGCGATGCCGAAAGCCACGGTAGCAACCAATGTCCATCAATCGCTTGATGTTCATCGTGGTTTCGCGCCGCAGGTCACCCTCGATGGTGTAACGGCCAATCTGGTCGCGGATTTTTTCCAGGTCTGAGTCTGTCAGGTCCTTGATTTTCTTGGAGTAAGCGATGCCACAGGCCTCGCAAATTTTACGAGCGCGGCTGCGGCCTATTCCGAAAATAGCTGTCAAGCCGATCTCCGAATGCTGCTGCGGCGGAATATTGATGCCAGCGATACGTGCCATGTTGGTCCTCTAAAACTTTTTCAATCAACCCTGGCGCTGCTTGTGCCGCGGATCAGTACAGATCACCCTAACAACGCCCTTGCGCCGAATCACCTTGCAGTTACGGCAAATTTTTTTGACCGAAGCCGAAACTTTCATTTCTTTCTCCTAGATATTCTTGTTGAGCCGCGGCACTACTGGCGCCTGACACAACAATTTTGCAGTTACTTGGCTCTAAAAACAATTCTCGCCCGACTCAGGTCATAAGGCGTTAACTCAACTGTGACCTTGTCCCCGGGCAGAATACGGATGTAGTGCATACGCATTTTTCCCGATATGTGCCCCAAAACCACATGCCCATTTTCCAACTTGACCCGAAACGTGGCGTTCGGCAGGTTCTCAACCACCTCGCCTTGCATTTGAATAACATCGTCTTTTGACATGTGTACTGGTTACCTCAAGAAGACTTGAAATTTGCCTTCTTCAAAAGCGACTCATACTGCTGAGACATCATGTAATTTTGTACTTGCGCCATGAAATCCATGGTTACCACAACAATGATCAGCAACGATGTACCACCAAAGTAAAAAGGTACGTTGTATTTAAGAATCAGGAACTCGGGCAAAAGACAAACCATGGTGATGTAAATCGCCCCGGCAAAGGTCAGACGCAGCAAGATCTTGTCGATGTATTTGGCGGTTTGGTCACCTGGGCGAATGCCTGGAATGAAGGCGCCACTTTTCTTCAGGTTGTCCGCGGTTTCACGGCTATTGAAGACCAGTGCCGTGTAGAAAAAGCAGAAGAAAATAATGGCCGCGGCGTAAAACATCACGTAGATGGGTTGACCCGGAGTGAGCGAACTCGCAATGTCTTTGAGCCAGCGCATGGACTCACCGGTGCTGAACCAACCCACTACCGTAGCCGGCAAAAGAATAATGGACGAGGCGAAGATCGGCGGTATGACTCCGGCCATATTGAGCTTGAGCGGCAGGTGTGAAGACTGTCCGCCATAAACCTTGTTGCCGACCTGGCGGCGCGCATAGTTGACCAATATCTTGCGCTGCCCGCGCTCAACAAACACCACGAAAAAGGTCACCAGAGCCACCAAAACAACGATGAGCAGCGCCACGATGATGCTCATCGCACCAGTGCGCACGAGCTCGAGCAGGCCACCAATCGCAGTGGGAAGGCCGGCCGCAATACCGCCGAAAATAAGGATGGATATACCATTTCCCAGGCCCCGCTCGGTGATCTGCTCCCCGAGCCACATCAGAAACATGGTACCGGCTGTCAGGGTCACGATGGCAGTCATGCGAAAGCCAAAGCCCGGCGCTACCACCAAGCCGGGCGAGCTTTCCAGGGCCAGCGCGATTCCCATCGACTGGAACAGCGCTAAGCCCAGAGTCCCATAGCGGGTGTACTGGGTAATTTTGCGGCGCCCGGCTTCACCTTCTTTTTTTAGTTGTTCAAAGGCAGGCACCACATAGGTCATCAATTGCATGATGATCGAGGCCGAGATATAGGGCATTATTCCTAGCGCAAACACCGTGAAGCGCGACAAAGCGCCCCCTGAGAACATGTTGAACATGCCCAAAATACCGCCCTGTTGGCCATTGAAAAACTGCTCTAGCTGAGCCGGATCGATTCCGGGCACCGGAATATGGGCGCCAATGCGATAGACGACCAGCGCCAACAACAGAAAAATGAGCCTGCGCTGCAGGTCTCCATATTTCCCGGTTTTGGCCAGTTGCGCTGCGCTGGTTACCACGTGTTATTTTCCTGCAGCCAATCAGCCGATGCTGCCGCCGGCAGTTTCGATAGCAAGTTTGGCCGCTGCTGTGGCACCAATGCCGCTGAGCGTAACGGCAATGCTGATCTCACCAGTTTTGATGATTTTGACCACCTTGGCGAGTTCACCAACCAAGCCCGCTTGCTTGAGCGTAACCAAGTTAACCTCTGTTGCACCCAGGCGCTGCAGGGCTGTCAGTGTGACTTCTGCATTGAACTTGAGCAGTTGCGACTTGAAGCCGCGTTTTGGCAGCCGCCGCTGCATTGGCATCTGTCCGCCTTCAAAGCCGACCTTGTGGTAGCCGCCGGCACGAGATTTTTGTCCCTTGTGCCCACGTCCGGCAGTTTTACCAAGGCCAGAACCGATACCACGACCCACACGGCGCTTGTAATGCTTGGCGCCGTCGGCCGGCTGGATGTCATTGAGTTCCATCGTCTGTCCCTTAAAGCACTTTGACCAGGTAACTGATCTTGTTGATCATGCCGCGCACTTCCGGCGTGTCGACGAGTTCGCTGATGCTGCGGATTTTGCGCAGGCCCAGACCCCGAACAGTGGCCCGGTGCGATTCTTTACAACCAATCGGGCTGCGCACCAATTGGACTTTGACGGTTTGTTGTGTGCTCATGTGGCGGACCCCGGTCAGGCGAAGATTTCTTCGATGGTTTTCCCGCGCTTGGCAGCCACTGCTGCAGGCGTTGTAGCATGCGCTAGGGCGTCAAGTGTGGCGCGAACCATGTTGTAGGGATTGGTTGAACCATGACTCTTGGCAACAATGTCAGTGATACCAACGACTTCAAACACAGCGCGCATCGGGCCGCCGGCGATGATGCCTGTTCCCTTGGGGGCCGGCGCCATCATGACCGAGGCCGCCCCGTGCTGACCCATCACCTTGTGATGGATGGAGCCATTTTTGAGTGACACCTTGATCATGTTGCGGCGGGCTTCTTCCATCGCCTTTTGAACTGCGGCTGGCACCTCTTTTGACTTGCCCTTGCCCATGCCGATGCGTCCGTCTCCGTCACCCACGACGGTCAAGGCGGCAAAGCCGAGAATTCGACCGCCCTTGACCACCTTGGTGACGCGATTGATCGCGATCATTTTTTCGCGCAGGCCGTCTTCCGGCCCTTCAGCCTTGCCCTGCATTTTCGCTTGAACTTTTGCCATCTTTTTTTCCGATCTGCTTAGAACTGCAAGCCGGCTTCACGCGCGGCTTCTGCTAGGGCCTTGACACGGCCGTGGTAGGCAAAGCCGGCACGGTCGAAGGCTACTTTTTCAATGCCAGCTGCCTTGGCTTTTTCAGCCAGACGCTTGCCAATCAATTGGGCAGCGGCGACATTTCCGCCTTTGCCGGAGGCGCCAAGTTCCTTACGAACCTCGGGTTCGGCACTGGAGGCCGATGCAATGACTTTTCCGCCATCTCCGGACATCACACTGGCGTAAATATGCAAATTGGTTCGGTTGACGGTCAGGCGCGCTACGCCCTGCCTGGAAATCCGGATCCGGGTTTGCCGTGCTCTGCGAAGACGCTGCTCTTTTTTGCTCAACATGTTGCAGCTCCTTATTTCTTCTTGGTTTCTTTGATCGTGATCTTCTCGTCCGAATACCGAATGCCTTTTCCCTTGTAGGGCTCTGGCGGGCGGATCGCACGAATCTCGGCAGCAACCTGGCCAACGCGTTGGCGGTCTGCGCCTTTGATCACGATTTCTGTGGGCGTCGGGGTGGCCACACTGATGCCGGACGGCATGTCTTTGTTAACCGGGTGGGAGTAACCGACAGTCAGGTTCAGACGGGTGCCCTGGGCTTGCGCCTTGTAGCCCACGCCCACCAGGCTGAGCTTGCGCTCAAAGCCTTTTGTCACGCCCTGCACCATGTTGTTAACCAGTTGGCGCATGGTGCCGCTCATGGCGTTGGCCTCGCGTGAATCGTTCGCGGGTGCGAAGCTCAGGCGACCATCCAGGGTGCTCACTTTGACCAAGGCATTTTGCGACAGCTGCAGGGTTCCGCCTGCACCTTTGACGCTAATTTGGTCTTCTTTGACCGACACATCGACACCGCTTGGGATGGCGACTGGCATTTTTCCTACACGGGACATTTTTGCTTCTCCTCAATGTCACGCTTTAGGCGACGTAGCAAAGTACTTCACCACCGACACCGGTGGCGCGCGCCTTGCGATCAGTCATGACCCCCTTGGGCGTCGTGACAATGGCCACTCCCATGCCGTTTTGCACCTGTCCGATCGCAGCGCTTCCGCGATAGACCCGCAAGCCCGGGCGGCTAACCCGCTCAATGCGCTCGATTACCGGGCGCCCGGCATGGTATTTCAGGGCAATTTCAAGCTCAGGATTACCCGCGACTGTGTTGATTTTGAAACCGTCGATGTAGCCTTCGTCTTTCAGCACCTGTGCTATGGCAACCTTAACTTTGGACGAGGGCACACTGACAGTAGTTTTGGCAACCATCTGCGCATTGCGAATGCGCGTCAGCAGGTCGGCGATGGGATCACTCATACTCATATTGATGTCTCCTGCCGACTACCAGCTGGCTTTGACGATGCCAGGGATTTCACCTGCAAACGCCATTTCTCGGATTTTTGCCCGGGCCAGCCCAAAGTGCTGGAAAGTGCCGCGTGGGCGGCCGGTGATCGCGCAACGGTTTCGCTGGCGCGTTGGGTTTGCATTGCGCGGCAATTTTTGCAGGGCAAGACGGGCGGCGGCGCGCTCGTCATCGCTGCGCTTGGCGTCGCCCGCCGTCGCTTTCAGTTCCGCATGTTTTTTTGCGTACTTGGCAACCAATTTGTCGCGCTTGAGTTCGCGCTCGATTAAAGCCATCTTAGCCACGGGTCACCTCAGTTCTTGAAGGGGAAACGAAAACCCGCGAGCAGCGCCTTGCACTCTTCGTCGGTTTTAGCCGTTGTGGTGATACTGATATTCAGGCCACGCAAGGCGTCAACCTTGTCGTACTCGATTTCAGGGAAAATAATTTGCTCTTTCACGCCGATGTTGTAGTTTCCCCGGCCGTCAAAGGCGCGCCCGGAGATGCCGCGAAAATCGCGCATCCTAGGCAAAGCCACCGTGACAAAGCGATCGAGGAACTCAAACATTTGTACGCCGCGCAGGGTAACCATGCAACCAATCGCTTGGTCTTCGCGAATTTTGAAACCGGCGATGGCTTTCTTCGACTTGGTGACCACTGGTTTTTGGCCCGCAATCTTGGATAAGTCGCTCACTGCATGATCCATGACCTTTTTGTCTGCCACAGCTTCGCTCACACCCATATTCAGGGTGATTTTTGACAAGCGTGGCACCTGCATCGGGGAGCTGTAACCGAACTTCGCCATCATCTCAGGGGCGACTTTTTCTCGGTAATGTTGTTGTAAACGTGCCATGTTTATCCCGCCTTGATTTCTAGGCCGCTGGACTTGTAAACACGGGTGCGTTTACCGTCAGCCAGCAATTTGATGCCGACCCGGTCTGCTTTGCCGGTGGCGGCATTGAAGATCGCCAGGTTGGACTGGTGGATCGGCATTGATTTTTCGACGATGCCCCCGGTGGTGCCCTTCATCGGGTTGGGCTTGGTGTGCTTTTTCACCATGTTGATGCCCTCAACGAGCACATGTGCGTCGTCTTTACGCAGGGTAATCTTGCCGCGCTTGCCTTTGTCGCGCCCGGTGATCACGATGACTTCGTCGCCTTTGCGAATCTTGTTCATGGTGCGTCCT
Source organism: Rhodoferax sp. OV413 (assembly GCA_945861195.1). Lineage (GTDB taxonomy): Bacteria > Pseudomonadota > Gammaproteobacteria > Burkholderiales > Burkholderiaceae_C > Rhodoferax. The sequence continues at coordinate 3,827 of CAMATS010000016.1, read as the reverse complement.
TACAAAACTTCTGGAGCCAGGGAGACGATCTTCATGAATTTCTCGGTGCGTAATTCACGTGTGACTGGGCCGAAAATTCGGGTGCCAATTGGCTCGAGCTTGGCATTGAGCAAAACCGCTGCGTTGCCATCGAACTTGACTAGCGAGCCGTCACTGCGGCGGATACCCTTGGCAGTACGAACCACAACCGCGCTGTAGATTTCGCCTTTTTTGACGCGTCCGCGGGGCGCGGCTTCTTTAATGCTGACTTTGATGATGTCGCCGACGCTGGCATAGCGACGCTTAGAGCCGCCCAGCACCTTGATGCAAAGTACGGACTTTGCGCCAGTGTTGTCGGCAACTTCCAGACGAGATTCTGTTTGGATCATTTCAAATATTCCCAACTTGCATCAGTTCGCCCGGATGGCTTGGCTTTGAGCCATGCACACGAGGCGCTCTGATCAGTCTTGGGCCTGTCGTCCCCAATGTGAACCACTCACATTGCTTCCGTTAGGCAGAAACTTCGCAGGAGATTTCCGAGCGAAGCCCGCGATTATGCACGACTTTTGGGGGCAGTCAAAGCTTTTTTTGCTTTTTTAGTCGGGCGGGCACCTGTATTGCTGAGCCAGCTCGATAAATTCATCGGTTTTGGGATCTTGCCCGGTTTCCTGGCGCAGGATGTCGGCCACCCGGGCGGCCAAGCTGGCGGCAAGGGCTGAATCAAGAAACAGCAGGCGCGCGCGCCGGGCCAAAACATCTTCCACAGTCAGGGCGTACTCATACCGCGCAGCAAAGCGGACCATGGCTTCAGTCAGGCCGCCGCCCAGGCCTTCACCTGCGCCGGGTAGGCTCATGAGCAGTGCCTGTTCGTCGCCATAGGTCGGCATACCAGGCAATGCCGAAACTGGGTGTGCGCCCAAACTGCCGCTTTGCGCGCCGACCAGCGGCAATTGCGCTGTCAGCCCCTGCGGGCGAAGTGGAATCAATTCGGCGGCGGCGCAGACCCGAAGCACGTCCTCGGCCATGGCACGGTAAGTCGTCCACTTGCCGCCCGTCACCGTGACCAGGCCGCTGCGACTGAGCAGAACCGTGTGTTCGCGGCTCAGGCCTTTGGTGTTGGTACCGGAATCATCCGCAGGCTTGACCAGCGGGCGCAGGCCAACCCAGACGCTTTTGACATCGGCGCGGGTGGGGCCGCGCGCCAAATAGCGGGCCGATTCCTTCAAAATGAAATCGATCTCCTGCCGAAATGGCAGGGGTTCGCGGGCCAAATCGCTGCGCGGCGTGTCGGTGGTACCCAAAATCAAGCGCCCCAACCAGGGCACGACAAAAAGCACCCGTCCATCGGCAGTTTTTGGAACCATGAGGCCTACGTCAGCAGGCAAAAAAGAGCGCTCAACCACCAGGTGCACGCCCTGGCTGGGGGCGACCAGCGCGGCAGTGGCGCCAGCCGCACCGTGGAGGTCGCCGTCGCGCTGGCGCAATTCGTCCACCCACACCCCAGCGGCATTGACCACACAAGCCGCACTAATTTCAAATGCCTGTCCGGTCTGCGTGTCTTGGCAGCGCAGGCCCGACACTTTGCCCGCCGTGTGAACCAGGTCGGTGACGCGGCAGTAATTAAGCAGCAACGCACCTAAACCGGCTGCAGTGCGGGCCAGGGCCAGGGCCAGACGTGCATCGTCAAACTGCCCGTCCCAGTATTTGACGCCGCCTTTGAGGCCAGCCCGCTGGGCAGTAGGCAACAGACGCAGTGTTTGTTCGCGGCTCAGGAATTCGGTCTTGCCCAGCCCAGCGGCGCCGGCCAAGGCGTCATAAAGCTTCAGGCCCAGGCCGTAAAAAGGCGCTTCCCACCAGTGATAAAAAGGTATCACAAATGGTAGGGCCTGCGCCAGGTTGGGGGCGTTGCCAAGGAGGATGGTGCGCTCGTGCAGTGCCTCACGCACCAGCCCAATATTGCCCTGCGCCAAATAACGCACACCGCCATGGACCAGCTTGGTTGCCCGCGACGAACTGCCCTTGGCAAAGTCGTGCGATTCAAGTAGCACCACGCGCAGGCCTCTTGCGGCGGCGTCCAGGGCAACGCCCAAGCCGGTGGCGCCGCCACCCACAACCGCTAGGTCATAGTGCTTCGGCTGTGCCAGGCGGCAAAGTAGTTCGACGCGTTGTGTAGGAATAGGTGGTGCTGGAATGGTCATGAAACCCCAGAGTATTGTTCGTTTTAATTCTTTTTGGATAAGTATTTACCCTTTATTGATTCTTTTTTGTTCTTTTCAGGCCTTGGTCTGGATGGTTTGGGTTAAAAATAGGGGGGTGGACCCCAACCCTAGGCAATTACAACTGTTGGCCCTGGCGAAGACCGAGGGTTCGGTCAGCGTTGAGCGCTTGGCGCAGGCTCTGGGCGTCACGCTGCAGACCGTGCGCCGCGATGTCCAACGCCTGTCCGACGAGGGCCTGCTCAAGCGCTTCCACGGGGGCGTGCGCATGCCGGGCTCAACGGTAGAGAACATGGCGCACCAGCAGCGGGTCAGCCTGAACGCAGCCGGCAAGGCCCGCATCGCCAAAGCGGTAGCCGCCGCCGTGCCCAATGACTGCTCGCTGATTCTCAACATCGGCACCACCACCGAGGCCATCGCCCGGGCCCTGGTTCAGCATGCGGGATTGCGGGTGATCACCAACAACCTCAATGTGGCAAGCATTCTGAGCGTCAACCCACAATGCGAAGTGATTGTGGTCGGCGGCGTGGTGCGCGGGCGAGACCAGGGCATTGTGGGCGAGGCCGCGGTGGACTTCATACGTCAGTTCAAGGTGGACATTGCGCTGATCGGCATCTCGGGCATTGAGGCGGATGGCAGCCTGCGGGACTACGATTACCGCGAAGTCAAGGTGTCGCAAATGATCATGGCGCACGCGCGTGAAGTCTGGTTGGCCGCCGACAGCAGCAAATTCAACCGGCCGGCAATGGTGAAGCTCGCCACGCTGTCCCAAATTGACCGGCTGTTCACTGATGCCCAGCCGCCCGAGCCCTTCCCGAGTTTGCTACTCGAGGCCCAGGTACGGCTCGAACTCGCCCCAGCCTGACCCGGCCCCACCCTTACTGCCAAGCTCGCAGAGCCCCAACTCAACGGAGTTTCGTCACCATGACCTACCTGCTCGCCCTAGACCAGGGCACCTCCAGCTCCCGCAGTATTGTGTTTGATGCCTCCGGCCAGGTAGTCAGTATGGCGCAGCAGGAACTGCCACAAATTTATCCTCAACCCGGCTGGGTCGAGCATGACCCCATCACGATTTGGCAAACCCAGTTGGCTACCGCCAAGGCAGCGCTGGCCAAGGCCGGCATCACGGCGCGCCAAGTTCATGCGTTGGGCATTACCAACCAGCGCGAGACCAGCGTGGTCTGGAACCGGCGCACCGGCCAACCGATTCACCATGCCATCGTCTGGCAAGACCGCCGGGCCGAGCCCAACTGCGCCGATCTGCGGGCGCGCGGCCACGAGGCCCTGGTGCAAACCAAGACAGGCTTGCTGATCGACGCCTACTTTTCGGGCACCAAGCTGCGCTGGCTGCTTGACCATGTGCCCGGCGCGCGCGCCCAGGCAGCGTCTGGCGAGCTGGCCTTTGGCACGGTTGACAGCTGGCTGATCTGGCAGCTCACCGGTGGCGCTGTGCACGCCACCGATGTGAGCAATGCCTCACGCACCATGCTGTTCAATGTGCACCGCAACCAGTGGGACGCCGAGCTGCTCGAGCTGCTTGACATTCCAGCTCAATTGATGCCCAAGGTGTATGCATCAAGTGCCCACTACGGCGAGCTTTTGCCCGAGCTGCTGGGCCATGCCATCACCATC
>CAMATS010000015.1 GCA_945861195.1 Rhodoferax sp. OV413 | reverse complement strand
TGGATGCCGGGCAGGCCGCTTAAGAACTTGTCAGTGACATCCTTGCCCAGTCCCTCTTTACGAAACGAGGGGCCGGGGATGTCGAGCCGCTCAGTGCGCAGCAGGGTCTTGCCATCGGCCTTGAAGTAGTTCAGCTCGAAACTGGCCATCGCGGCGTCATGGATCTTGCCCAGGTTGTGGTTCAGGCGGGTTACCTCCAACCACTCGGCCTGGGGTGTGACCATGCGCCAACTGGCCAGGTTGTCCAGCGCAGTGCCCCACAGCACGGCCTTTTTGCCGCCGGCGTTCATGGCAATGTTGCCGCCGATGCAGGAGGCCTCGGCCGAGGTCGGGTCAACCGCAAACACATGGCCAGCGCGCTCGGCGGCATCAGCCACCCGCTGGGTCACCACGCCGGCCTCAGTCCAGACCGTGGGCACCGGTTGCGCCAGCCCGGGCAAGGCCAGGAACTCGACCTCGCTCATGGCTTCGAGCTTTTCGGTGTTGATGACCACGCTTTTCCAGGTCAGCGGGATGGCGCCGCCGGTGTAGCCGGTGCCACCGCCGCGCGGGATGATGGTCAGACCCAGCTCGATGCAGCCCTTGACCAGACCGGCCATCTCAAGCTCGCTGTCAGGCGCGAGCACCACAAACGGGTACTCCACGCGCCAGTCGGTGGCGTCGGTCACGTGCGAGACGCGGCTGAGGCCATCAAATTTGATGTTGTCGCGCGCCGTCAGGCGGGCCAGCACCCGCTGGGCCTTGCGACGCAGCGCCGCCACCTCAACGAAGGCAGCGTCAAAAGACTCTACTGCAGCACCGGCCCAAGCCAAAAGCTCGCCGACCATGGCATCCCGCTGGGGCTCGATCTCGGGGGTACGGCGTTTTTGCACTTCGGCAAGGCGATGGTGCAAGGCCTCCACCAGCAGACGCCGGCGCCTGGGGTTGTCCAGCAGATCGTCCTGCAAGTAGGGGTTGCGCTGCACCACCCAGATGTCGCCCAGCACCTCGTACAGCATGCGGGCAGAGCGGCCAGTGCGGCGCTCGCCACGCAACTCAAACAAATGCTCCCAGGCCCGGCTGCCCAACAGACGGATCACGATCTCCCGGTCCGAGAAGGATGTGTAGTTGTAGGGGATTTCCCGAATGCGCATGTGCGCTTGCGGCAGACCACTGAGGGTGGCTCTCAAGTGCTGCATAGGTAGGGGCGCGTTCATTGGCAAATGTTACCGCAGCGCAACATTTCACGATAACCCTGATGGAAACCCCAATCAAAGCACCGGGCAAAGCAGTGTCTAATCACTATCGCCGAATGTTTGTCATCATTTTGTCGTGTACTCGACATACTTCTTGAATAAGCTGCGCGACTTTCACACGCGCAGTCCCCATGAAAATGAAACTCGTCACCCTGGCCCTGGCGGGCATTTTTTCCCTGCCAGCCCTAGCTCAGACTGAAATCCAGTGGTGGCATTCCATGACCGCAGTGAATGGCGAGGTCGTCAATGATTTGGCCAAGAACTTCAACGCCAGCCAAAGCAACTTCAAGATCGTGCCAATTTTCAAGGGCACCTATGACGAATCTTTCACTGCCGCTGTAGCCGCTCACCGCGCTGGCAATGCGCCGCATATTTCGCAGGTTTTTGAGGTCGGTACCGCCACCATGATGGCCAGCAAAGGCAGGGCCAATGTGCCAGAGTTGAGCTTCATCTCGGGTGAGTGCGCCATGATGACTACCTCCATGCTCAAACACGCGCCCGATGCCCGACCCGGCACCATCACCGGCGTGAGGCCGGAGCACCTGGACATCGGGCCAACCGGCTGGGCGCTCAAGGTCGAGGCGGTGGAGCTACTGGGCGCCGAGCGCCTGGTGTATGGCCGCTGGCAGCACGGCGGCGGCGAGGTGGTGGTGCTGCGAACCGATGAGTCGCACGTCGTACCCGGCCTCGGCCAGACCATCCACGCGCAGCCCCGCCCCGGTAAAATTCACTGGCTTAACACCGCAAGCGGCCAACGTAAGGACGCCCCATGACCCCCGTCACTTCAGGCCATTGGCCCTACCCGCGCTGGGTGGCCCACCGGGGCGCCGGCAAACTCGCTCCTGAAAACACCCTGGCCAGCTTTCGCCTGGGTGCCGCCCACGGCTACCGCATGTTTGAGTGCGACGTCAAGCTCAGCGCCGACGAGGTGCCTTTTTTGATGCACGATGCCACCCTGAGTCGAACCACTGACGTTGCGCAACGGTTGGGGTCAGGTGCCAGCGCCGTGGGGGGTGATCACCCCTGGAGTGCGCTGGCCCAGCTCGACGCCGGCGGCTGGCATTCGCGCGCCTACGCGGGCGAACCGCTGCCCACGCTGGCCAACATCGCCCACTATTGCTTGGCCAACGGCCTTTTGCTCAACATCGAGATCAAGCCCACGCCGGGGCTGGAGCGCCGCACCGGCGAAGTGGTGGCCCAGCATGCGGCGCAACTTTGGGCTGGCGCCGAGGTGCCGCCGCTGCTGACCTCGTTCGAACCGGAAGCATTGGCTGGCGCCCGCGACACCAGGCCCGAACTGCCGCGCGGCCTGCTGCTCGAGACCCTGTGGACCGGATGGCTGGAAACCGCCCTCACGCTGGGTTGCGTGGCCGTGGTCTGCAACCACGCCCTGTGGGACACATCCAGCGTTCTGCAAGCCAAGAGTGCAGGATTTCGCACCCTGAGCTACACCGTCAACGACGAATGGGCGGCGCAACGCCTGCTGGACCTGGGCACCGATGCCATCATCACCGACCGGGTCGACCTGTTCGTGCCGGCCTGACTTGCGCCCTTTGCTATCATTTCTTCCCATTTGTCAGGTTTTCGCTCGTTATTGAAAGGATGTATGCCATGAAATTCCAGCTCAAACAACTCGGCCTGGCCCTGACGGCCGGCGCACTTCTGCTTGCCGGCGACGCCCGGGCAGCCGATCCCAAGGTGCTCAACATCTACAACTGGTCTGACTACATTGCCGAGGACACGATCAAGAATTTTGAGAAAGAAACCGGCATCAAGGTGCGCTACGACACCTACGACAACAACGAGATCCTGCACGCCAAGCTGGTGGCGGGCAAAACCGGCTACGACATCGTGGTGCCGGGTTCGCACTTTGCCAAAACCCAGATCGAGGGCGGCTTGCTGCAAAAACTCGACCGCAGCAAACTCAGCAACTGGGGCAATCTGGACAAAGGTCTGCTGGATCAACTGGCCAAGCTCGACCCGGGCAATGCGCATTTGGTGGACTGGTTATGGGGCTATGTCACGGTGGGCATCAATATCAATAAGGTGAAAGCGGCGCTGGGTGATTTGCCCATGCCCGAGAACGCCTGGAGCCTGCTGTTTGACCCCAAGTACGCCAGCAAGCTCAAGAGCTGCGGTGTCAGCGTGCTCGACTCCGCCTCTGAGGTGCTGCCTGCCGCCCTGCTGTACTTGGGTAAACCAGCCTACAGCCGCGAGGCGGCAGATTACGCCGAAGCGGGCAAACTGCTCAAGTCGATTCGGCCTTTTGTCACCAAATTTTCTTCTTCGGGCTACATCGAGGACATGGTCGGCGGCGCGACCTGTCTGGTAATGGGTTTCTCGGGCGACATCAACATTGCCCGCAGTCGGGCAGCTGAGGCTGCCAGCGATACCAAGTCAAAGTCCAAAGCCAAGCCCAAGGCGCCGGTGCTGATCGAAGCCCTGGTACCCAAGACCGGGGCCACCCTTTTCTTTGACACCATGGCCATTCCCAAAGACGCCAAAAATGTAGAAAACGCCCATCTGTTCATCAACTATATTTTGCGCCCGGAGGTACACGCCTCATTGACCAACAAGGTGTTTTACGCCAACCCCAACGCTGCCTCCCTGAAATTTGTTCAAAAGGAGGTGGCCGAGAACAAGTCGATCTTCCTGGACGCCGAGGCCACCAAAACCATGGTGGCGCCAGATGCTTTACCGCAAGACTTGCGGCGCGTGCAAACCCGCACCTTCACCAGTTTCAAAGCCGGCAAGTGAATCCAGGGCCGAGCCATGTGAGGCTGGGTCAGGCTCGCCAGGAGCGCCGCAGCAACCATTGGCTGCTGGCGCACGCCACGGCCATAGCGGTATAGGTCAGCATTTTTCCGTCCCGGCCAAACAGTAGCAAGCCAGCCAGCAGAACTGCCAGACCAACACTGGCGTTGATGACCAACTGCACCTTGAAGGCGGGCGCCGCTGCCACTTTTTTCAGCCCCAGGTGAGCGCTCAGGGTCAGCCCTAGCGCCAACCCAACCGCCGGCGCTGCAAAATCAATCAGGTGCGCCAAGACGGCGATTGGCCCCATGCGGGTTTATTCCAGGGCGACAGGGTGGTGCAACATCAGCGCATGATTTTATAATCCGCCCATGCCAGTCTGGGCCCTTGGGCTAAACCACACCACCGCACCGCTGGATTTACGTGGTCGCTTCGCCTTTGCGATTGAACAGATTGAACCCACCCTGCTGGCGCTGCGCCGGGCTTTGGTCCGAACCCCCGAAGCGGCCCTGATCTCCACCTGCAACCGCACGGAAATTTACTGCGCCGGCGAGCAAGCCGAACTTGAAGGCACGCTGGCCTGGCTGGCAGAATCCGGCGGCGTTGCGCCAACCGCCCTGAGATCCCACACCTACGCCCTGCAAGATGGGCTCGCTGCGCGCCACGCATTTAGGGTGGCAAGCGGACTGGACTCCATGGTTCTGGGCGAGCCGCAGATATTGGGCCAGTTCAAAGATGCGGTACGCGCCGCCGAGGCCGCTGGTACCCTGGGTAGCACCCTGAGCCAAATGTTCCAGCGCTCCTTTGCAGTCGCCAAGGAGGTGCGCAGCTCGACCGAAATCGGCGCGCACTCGATCAGCATGGCGGCGGCGGCGGTGCGGCTGTCGGGTCAGCTGTTTGAAGACCTGGGCAAGGTCAATATCTTGTTTGTGGGCGCGGGCGACATGATTGATTTGTGTGCCACCCACTTTGCAGCCAAAACACCCAAGCGCATGGTGATTGCCAACCGCACACTGGAGCGCGGGGAAAAGCTGGCTAGCCGCTTTGGCGGCGAGGTGATGCACTTGGCCGAAGTGCCAGAGCGGCTGCATGAGTTTGATGCGGTTGTCAGCTGCACTGCCAGCACCCTGCCGATCATCGGGCTTGGCGCGGTGGAGCGGGCCCTGAAGCGGCGCCGGCGCCGGCCGATGTTCATGGTCGATCTGGCCGTGCCGCGCGACATTGAGCCTGAAGTCAAAGCCCTGGACGATGTCTATTTGTACACCGTAGACGACCTTGCCGGGGTGGTACAGACCGGGCAGGCCAACCGGCAGGCCGCCGTGGCCCAGGCCGAGGCCATCGTGGATGCTGGCGTGCAGAGCTTTATGCACTGGGTCGCGCAGCGCAACGCAGTGCCTTTGATCCAACAACTCCAGGCCCAGGCTGACGAATGGCGTGCCATAGAAATAGCCCGTGCCCGCAAGCTGCTGGCCAAGGGCGATGATGTTGAGGCGGTTCTGGAGGCGCTCTCGCGAGGCCTGACTCAAAAAATGCTGCATGGCGCACTGGCCGAATTACATGCTGGCGATACCCTTGCCCGCGAGCGGGCTAGCACCGCGATTCAGCATTTCTTTTTGCGCCGGGAACGTTAGCTGCGCGAGCTGCGATGCGCTCGGCCATAGCGCCAAGTCATAGGCCCCAAGGCTGGAGCGTCCGGTTGCGGGCCAGCGAGTGAACTGTCCAACCCATCCACGCGACTACCGCACCAGCCCACTTTGAAACCTTTTTTTAGACAACAACTCGCCCGCTACGCCGATCGCCTCGGCGAGCTTGAGTTCCTGCTGTCCCGCCCGGACATCATGCAGGACATGAGCCAATTCTTGGTGCTTTCGCGCGAGCACACCGAGGTGGCCGCGGTGGCTGACCGCTGGGGTCGGTTTGGCCTGCGCGAGGCTGATCTGGCCAGTGCCCGGGAGCTGCTGCTCGGCGCGACCGAAGACCCCGAGATGGCCTTGTTGGCGCAAGACGAAGTGAGCGCAGCCCAGGCCGAGTTGACGGTTTTGGAAGAAGAGCTGCAGCGCATGCTGCTGCCCAAGGACCCAGATGATGCGCGCAATGCCTTTGTCGAAATCCGGGCTGGCACCGGCGGTGACGAGTCAGCCCTGTTTGCCGCTGACCTGGCCCGGCTCTACACCCGCTACTGCGACAGGCGCGGCTGGCGCGTCGAAATCATCAGCGAATCGCCCAGCGAGCTCGGCGGCTTCAAGGAATTGGTGCTGCGCGTTGCCGGCGAGCAGGTCTACGGCGCACTCAAGTTCGAGTCTGGTGGCCACCGGGTGCAGCGGGTACCGGTCACTGAAACCCAGGGACGTATTCACACCAGTGCCTGCACGGTGGCGGTGCTGGCTGAGCCGGATGAGGCCACAGCGGTACAGATCAACCCGGCAGATTTGCGCATCGACACCTACCGCGCCAGCGGCGCCGGGGGGCAGCACATCAATAAGACCGACTCAGCGGTGCGCATCACGCACCTGCCCACCGGCATCGTGGCCGAGTGCCAGGACGACCGCAGCCAACACCGCAACAAGGCCAAAGCGCTGCAGGTTCTGTCGGCCCGTATCCAGGAAAAAGACCGCTCCGAGCGGGCAGCGCGCGATGCCGCGCAGCGCAAAAGCCTGATCGGCAGCGGCGATCGCAGCGACCGCATCCGAACCTACAACTTCCCCCAAGGCCGCCTGAGCGACCACCGCATCAACCTCACGCTCTACAAGCTGCCCACCATCATGGAGGGCGATCTCGACGATGTGGTTCAGGCTCTGCAGGCCTATGAGGCAGCCCAACAACTCGCCGAACTCGAAGTCGGCCTGAAACCTTGAAGCCGCCATGACCGGGCCAGCCACGGCCCAAGCGCCTGAGCACTCTGTTGCTGCCGCATTGCACCAGGCCATTGCAATGGGCATTGATCGGCTCGACGCCCAGCTCTTGCTGTTGCATGCGCTGGGCCAAGGCTCGCAGGGCCGGGCCTGGCTGCTGGCTCATGACACTGACACCCTAGCGGCCCAAAACGCAGCGCAATTTGAACAAGCCCTGACCAGGCGCGCGCAGGGCGAACCCCTGGCTTACATCACCGGCCGGCAGGGGTTTTATGGCCTCGATTTAAGCGTCAACGCCAGTGTGCTGGTACCCCGGGCTGACACCGAGACCCTGGTCGACTGGGCGCTTGAGCTCCTGCCGCCGACCTCAGAACGCAGTCTTGATGTGCTTGACCTTGGCACCGGCAGCGGCGCGATAGCACTGGCGATCAAGGCGCATCGCCCCTGGGTCAATATGCAAGCGCTGGACAGCAGTCAGGCGGCGCTGGCAGTGGCAGGCCAGAATGCGGCGCAGCTGGGCTTGCAGATCGAGCTCAAGCTTGGCAACTGGCTGGAGGGCGTCGGTGAGCGTTACCACCTGATCCTCGCCAACCCGCCCTATATTGCCGAGGCCGACCACCATTTAGCGGCACTCAGACACGAGCCGCTGCAGGCGCTTAGCGCCGGTGCGGACGGCCTTGCAGACCTGCGCCGAATCATCATGCAGGCAGCAGGCTGCCTGCATGCCGGGGGCTGGCTGCTGCTGGAGCACGGACACACACAGGCCCGCAACGTGGGTGATTTGCTGGCCCTGGCTGGCTTCAGCGGCGTCACGTCTCGTCGCGATCTCGCGGGTATCGAGCGATGCACCGGGGCCCAGCTGGGCCGCGACCAGAACTGATGGCCCGCACTCTTTGCTGCACTCTTTGCTTGGCGACAATGCTCTGAGCCCTGACAATAAAAGGGTTACCCTCGGGCTTGACTGCCATGGCGTAGTCAACTCAGTGAAATAATCTGCTCCTCACCTTTTAAGGAAACCCAACATGAGTGACACGCAACAACGCATCGGCCAACTGGTAAAAGACAATGAGGTGGTGCTGTTCATGAAAGGCAATGCGAACTTTCCGCAGTGCGGTTTTTCTGGACGGGCCATACAGATTCTGAAGGCCTGCGGTGTGGACCCGAAGTCGGTCAAGACCGTGAACGTGCTCGAAGATGCCGAAATCCGTGCCGGCATCAAGGATTTCAGCAACTGGCCCACCATTCCCCAGCTCTATGTCAAGGGCGAGTTCATTGGCGGCTCAGACATCATGATGGAAATGTACGAAAACGGCGAGTTGCAGCAGGTGCTCACCGCCCCGGCCTGAGCCAGCACTCATCTGCCCCGGATAGCCTCAGGGCAACCAGTCGGTTTTCGCGCCAAGCACCGCCGCCGGGTAAGCCGCTTGCCCGCGCGAGCCGTTGTATCGGCCCAGCGCCATGAACAGATCCCCCCCCTCCCGGTCAAGGTAGTGGCGCAGGATCACGCAGCCAAAACGCAAATTGGTCTGCATGCCAAAAAGGCGCTGGCTGTCACCATCAGACAGCCAACGGATCCAAAAAGGCATGACTTGCATATAGCCCCGTGCGCCAGCGCTGGAGACTGCAAATTTTCGGAAATTGCTCTCCACCTGAATCAAGGCCAAGACCAAAGCAGGCTCCAAGCCGGCACGCGTGCTCTCATACCAAAGGGTTTGTAAAAACTCTGTTCGCTGCGCCAAGGCTGGCTCTTTTCGCCGCAAACGCGCGCTCATCTTGGTGAGCCAGCGTAAATAATCAATACGTGCATCGCTGCTAGCGAAGTCAGGCACAGGCGGTGCGTCATCGGCCACCGCGGCGCTCAACGCGGTTCTGACAGAGTCTGCCAGCAGCTCTTCGCTCTGAGCGCCAGCCCAGGCCGGCCGGCCCAGAGCAAGAAGCCCAAGCCCCGAGAGCAGGGCCAGCAGGCTGGTACGTCGCGGAGTCAACAGCCTGGCCACGGGCTGGTTCAGGTTGCCAGACGTGCCCGCAAAAACCCGGCAATCTCGGACAAAGGCACCGCGGCAGCTGCCGAATCCCGCCGGTGTTGGTATTCAACCTCACCGGCTTTCAAACTGCGGTCTCCCAAGGTGACGCGATGGGGCACACCAATCAACTCCCAATCGGCAAACATAGCGCCGGGGCGCTCACAGCGGTCGTCCAAGATCACATCTACACCCAGCTCAAGCAGCTCGGCATACAGTGCCTCGGCAGCAGCTTTGACATCGGCAAACCGGTCTGGACTGATTGGGCACAGCACCACGGTAAACGGTGCCAGGGCATCGGGCCAGATGATGCCGCGGGCATCATGATTTTGTTCAATGGCAGCAGCCGGCAGCCGCGTGATGCCGATGCCGTAGCAGCCCATTTCCATCCATTGGGGCTTGCCATTGACATCCAGAAAGGTGGCATTCATGGCCTGGCTGTACTTGGTGCCCAGGTAAAACACATGCCCCACCTCAATGCCCCGCTCAATCGCCAGGGCGCCGCCACCATCCGGAGACAAGTCGCCTGCCACCACATTGCGCAGGTCGGCCACGCAATCGGGCTCGGGCAGATCGCGTCCCCAGTTCACTCCGGTCATGTGGAAATCAAGTTCGTTGGCGCCACAAACCCAGTCGCTCATCACCGCCACCTCGCGATCAGCCACCACGCGCAGGGGTTTCTGCAAATTGATCAAGCCCAGGTAGCCCGGTTTGCAAGCAAAGTGCGCGTCGATCTCCGGCAGCGTGGCAAAACGGAAACCGCCCTCCAAGCCTGGTACTTTGCTGGCTTTTAGCTCGTTCATGTCATGGTCACCACGCAGCAGCAGCAGCCAGACCTGGGTTTTGAGTAATTCACCAGCCGTATTTTTTTCTTCTGTGGCGAGCACCAGCGACTTCACCGTTTTGTGCAAGGGCAGGCCAAGGTAACTCGCCACATCAGCGCAGGTGCTTTGGCCGGGCGTGGCGGTTTTGGTCATGGCCTCAGTCGGCGCCGGACGCGCAAATTGTGGTGCCAGGGCTTCGGCTTTTTCCATATTGGCGGCGTAATTGCTGCCGGGGCAGTAGACGATGGCGTCCTCACCGGTGGCCGCTATGACCTGAAACTCTTCGCTCAGGTCGCCGCCAATGGCTCCGCTGTCGGCAGCCACTGCTCGGTAGCTCAGGCCAAAACGGTCAAAAATGCGCCGGTAGGCCTGCGCCATGGTCTGGTAGCTGACTTTGGCGCTGGCCTGGTCACGGTCAAAGCTGTAGGCGTCTTTCATGATGAACTCGCGCCCCCTCATGAGGCCAAAACGGGGCCGGCGCTCATCGCGAAACTTGGTCTGAATTTGATAATAGTTGCGCGGCAGCTGCTTGTAGCTGCGGATATCCTGGCGTGCAATGTCTGTCACCACCTCTTCACTGGTGGGTTGCACCACGAAGTCCCGCTCATGCCGGTCTTTGATACGCAGCAACTCTGGGCCCATCTTCGCGAACCGCCCGGTCTCGTGCCACAACTCAGCCGGCTGCACCACTGGCATAGCAATCTCAACCGCGCCGGCGCGGTTCATTTCTTCACGAACAATCGCCTCGACCTTGCGTACCACCCGTAGCCCCAGGGGCATCAAGGTGTAGATGCCGGCGCCGATTTTTTTGATCATGCCGGCGCGCGTCATCAGCCTGTGGCTAGCGATTTCGGCGTCGCTGGGAGCCTCCTTGAGGGTCGAAATAAAAAATTGGGAGGCTTTCATGGCTTCAAGGCTGTTCTTCTAAGGGCTGCCCCTCTTGCCGCGCAGCCCGTGCTGTGCATAATCGACGCAGTTGAAAAATTGGGGTTTGATTATGCTTGACCGGGACGGCTTTAGGCCCAACGTCGGCATCGTCCTGATCAACCAGAGAAATCAGGTGTTTTGGGGCAAACGGATACGCACTCACTCATGGCAGTTTCCGCAGGGTGGCATCGACCGGGGGGAGACTCCGGAGCAGGCCATGATTCGTGAACTGCACGAGGAAATCGGGCTACAGCCCGAGCATGTACGTATCGTTGCCCGCACCCGTGACTGGTTGCGGTACGAGGTGCCAGACCGATACATACGCCGCGACGCACGCGGTCACTACAAGGGCCAAAAACAAATCTGGTTCCTGTTGCAGCTGCTCGGGCACGACTGGGATTTGAACCTGCGCGCCACCGACCACCCAGAGTTCGACGCTTGGCGCTGGAACGATTATTGGGTGCCGCTGGACGCGGTGGTGGAGTTCAAACGCGGGGTCTATGAAATGGCCCTCACCGAATTGTCCCGCTACCTGCCGCGACATGAGCCGCGAATCAGATCTCTCAGGGAAGACCTGCGGGAATTGCATGAAGCCGAGGGCGACGGGTTTGCCGCCCAAGAGGCCCATGGCGCAGCGCCAGCCAAAGGCCCGGAGCCAGCCTGAGCCCGCTGCGCCGCCTAAGCCTGCCTGTGCAGCGAGGGCGCATGCTTCGAAAAGACGGCCCGCCAGCGGGTCAGCGGGTCAGCACCAGGTTGTCACGGTGAACCATCTCGGGCTCAGAGATATAACCCAGCAGCTTTGCAAACTCACTGGACGGTTTGCGACAAATCAACCGGGCTTCGGCACTGGCGTAGTTGGCCAAGCCACGGGCTACCTCTAGCCCCTGGGGGTCGCATACGGCAATGACATCGCCCCTGGAGAAGTTCCCTTCCACGGCGGTCATGCCGATGGGCAAGAGACTTTTGCCGCCAGCGCGCAGTTGTTGCACCGCGCCCGGGTCTACTGTGACGGACCCGCGCAGTTGCAGGTGGTCGGCAATCCACTGTTTGCGCGCCTGGTTTTTTTGAGTTTGTGCCACCAACAGGGTGCCAATGGCCTCGCCCTGCGTCAAGCGCAGCAATACATCGGGCTCGCGGCCCCAGGCAATCACGGTGGACGCACCTGAACCAGCCGCCCGTTTCGCAGCCAGAATTTTGGTGATCATGCCGCCACGGCCCAAACTCGAACCCGCCCCGCCAGCCATGGCCTCAAGGGCTGGATCACCAGCCTTGGCCTCATGCACAAAAACAGCGCCCGGGTCACGCCTGGGGTCGGCGGTAAACAAGCCCTTCTGGTCAGTCAGGATCACCAGGGCGTCGGCCTCGACCAGATTGGCCACCAGCGCGCCAAGCGTGTCGTTATCTCCAAATTTGATTTCATCGGTAACCACTGTGTCGTTCTCATTGATCACTGGCACCACGCCGAGCTTGAGCAGGGTCAGCAGGGTGGAGCGGGCATTGAGGTAGCGCTCGCGGTCGGCCAGATCGGCGTGTGTCAGCAACACCTGGGCACTGCCCAAACCGTTTTCGCGCAACTTGGTCTCGTACATTTGCGCCAAGCCCATCTGCCCAACGGCCGCTGCCGCTTGGAGCTCATGGATTTCATTGGGGCGGTTGCGCCAGCCCAACCGCTTCATTCCCTCGGCGATGGCGCCACTGGAGACCATGATGACTTCGCGCCCACCACGCACCAGCTGCGACAACTGGCGGCACCACTCCCCAATCGCCGCCTCGTCCAGGCCGCGGCCATCGTTGGTCACCAAGCTCGAGCCCACCTTGACCACAATGCGGCGGGCGTCGCGCAGCAGCGGTGAAGCGATCACGCTGTTCATATCGGCAAGCAGAGTGCGGCCCAGCCGCTACTGAAGCGCTGGTACAAAACGGGGGTCCAGCTCAACCGCAGGGAGTGCTGCCGCCTGCTGCGCCTTGATGTGCTGGTAAGCGGCTCGGGTAAGCTGCTCACAGCCCTCGTGCGTCAGGGCCGAGATCTCAAATACCGGGCCCTTGTATTTGAAGCGCTTGACAAAGTCTCGCACCACCTCGGCGCGCCGCTCGGCGGGAACCATATCTAGCTTGTTGAGCACCAGGTAGCGCGGTTTGCGGTAGAGCTCAGGGTCGTATTTTTTTAGTTCATTGACGATGGCCTTGGCCTGCGCCACTGTGTCAACGGCTTCGTCGAAGGGCGCCAGATCAACCACATGCAGCAACAAGCGGGTGCGCTGCAAATGGCGCAAAAACAAGTGACCCAGGCCGGCCCCCTCGGAGGCACCCTCGATCAAGCCAGGCAGGTCGGCCACCACAAAGCTCTGCTCTGGCCCCACCCGCACCACCCCCAAGTTGGGATGCAGGGTGGTAAATGGGTAATCTGCGATGCGCGGCCGGGCGTTCGAAATAGCCGTGATCAAGGTCGACTTGCCCGCGTTGGGCATACCTAGCAGCCCGACATCAGCCAACACCTTGAGTTCGAGCTTGAGGTTTTTTTTATCACCCGGCCAGCCCGGAGTTTTTTGCCGCGGCGCCCGGTTGATAGCGCTTTTGAAACGCATATTGCCAAAACCCCCGTCACCCCCTTTGGCTATGGTAATCATCTCGCCGGGCGTGAGCAACTCAAATAACTGCTCTCCAGTGTCTGCGTCAGAGATGATGGTGCCGACCGGCATCTTCAGCGTGATGTCTTCGCCAGCCGCGCCAAACATGTCCGAGCCCATGCCATGCTCGCCTCGCTTGGCGTCATGGCGGCGTGAGAACCGGAAATCAACCAGCGTATTGAGGTTTGAGTCAGCCATCGCAAAAACATGCCCGCCACGGCCGCCGTCGCCACCATTCGGGCCACCGAACTCTTTGTATTTTTCATGCCGGAAAGAAACACAGCCGGCGCCCCCGTCTCCTGCAGAGACGTCAATAAAGGCTTCGTCGACGAACTTCATGTTAGGGGCTTTATAAACGAAAAACCCCGCGCAGCGCGCAGGGTCTGTCAGGAAAACGAAACGAGGCTCAGGCCGTGGTAACGCTCACTGTCTGGTTATTGAGTGCGCCCTTGACAGCAAACGACACATGTCCGTCTACCAGTGCAAACAAGGTGTGATCTTTGCCAATGCCGACATTCACACCGGGGTGGAACTTGGTTCCGCGCTGGCGTACGATGATGGCGCCGGCGCTCACCGCCTCGCCACCAAAAGCCTTCACACCCAGCATCTTGGGCTTGGAATCCCGGCCGTTTCGCGTCGAGCCGCCGCCTTTTTTCTGTGCCATGACCTGCTCCCTTTAAGCCGCAATGGCACCGACCAACAGTTCGGTGAACTGCTGCCGATGCCCCTGCCGTTTTTGGTAATGCTTGCGACGGCGCATTTTGAAGATGCTGACCTTGTCGTGCTTACCGTGTGCCAAAACAGTGACACTCACTGATGCGCCGGACACCAAGGGCGTACCCACCTTAAGCTCTGCGCCGTTACCGACTGCCAGAATTTGGTCGAATACGATTTCTTGGCCTACGTCCGCAGCAATCTGTTCTACTTTAATTTTTTCGCCGGTCGCAACTTTGTATTGTTTGCCACCGGTTTTTATGACCGCGTACATATTGACCTCTTGTCTTTTACTCTGCGAACGGATTTTCACAGAGCCGAGCACTATAACATGGGCTAACCGGGGGCCAAATACAGAATTCACAGGCGTCTTTGGGTCCTGGCGTGCTGCAATCGCCCAAGTGGTTCGCCTCCCAGCTCCCATTCCTGAGAACCCATCCCTGAGAACCCATCCCTGAGAACCAGCAATTTTCTATAATCTAAAGCCCAACCGAGCCCTCGCCTTGCATACCAAATCCCCCAACACCAGCGCCAACACCAGCATGGCGGTCATTGC
The DNA here is from genome assembly GCA_945861195.1 of Rhodoferax sp. OV413. Lineage (GTDB taxonomy): Bacteria > Pseudomonadota > Gammaproteobacteria > Burkholderiales > Burkholderiaceae_C > Rhodoferax. Next base: position 1,238 of record CAMATS010000015.1, on the reverse strand, counting down.
GTCGGACATGTCGGCCGTGGACCGAGAGATCGTGCAGCGCCTGGGCTCTGAGGTGCCCCTTATCGGGCAGGTGTCGCGCTACATCATCGCGGCCGGCGGCAAGCGCTTGCGCCCCGCTTTGCTGCTGCTGACCAGCGGCGCCCTGGGTTTTAGCGGAGCGCAGCGCATCGGCTTGGCTGCCGTGGTGGAGTTCATCCATACAGCCACGCTATTGCATGACGACGTTGTCGATGATTCTGCGCTGCGACGCGGCAACGCCACCGCCAACGAAACCTTTGGCAACCCAGCCAGTGTGCTGGTTGGCGATTTTTTGTACTCACGGGCTTTTCAGATGATGGTCGAGGCGGGCGACATGCGGGTCATGCAGGTGCTGGCGGATGCCACCAACGTGATTGCAGAGGGCGAAGTCATGCAGCTCATGAACATGCACAACGCCGCGCTCGACGAAGCCGGCTACCTGCAAGTGATCCGCTCCAAAACTGCCAAGCTGTTTGAGGCGAGCGCCCGGGTGGGGGCAATTTTGGCAAACGCAACACCCGACCGCGAGCAGGCCTGCGCCGAGTACGGCCAAGCGTTGGGCACGGCTTTCCAAGTGGTTGACGATGTTCTCGATTACACCGGCGATGCCGCAGTCATGGGAAAAAGCCTGGGCGACGACCTGCGCGAAGGCAAGGCCACGCTGCCATTGATCGCGGCCATGCAGCGAGGCTCGGCAGAAGATCGCGCCATCGTGAAACATGCCATCGAAACCGGTGACAGCGAGCGGCTGGGCGAAATCATCACGATTCTTCGACGAACCGGCGCCATCGACGTGGCAAACCAAGCTGCCAGCGCCGAAGCCGCCCGTGCCATTGCAGCAGCCCAACTGCTCCCCCCTGGCCCCCATGCCGACTGCCTGACGGAACTGGCCACCCAACTGCTCAAGCGTCAAGCCTGATACAACTGTAAAAGGCTGGCAGACCCGCCGGAATGCTGCCCTGCGTCAGTTCATGACTGAGCACCCGTTGGGTCGATAATGGGCACCGCCGATAAGTTTGACACTGCAGCGATTTCAGACGGCTTTGAGATTAAATTGAGCCAACGTTTTATGGATGCAATAATCTGATCATGAGCAACGTTATCCACGCAGCCTTCAACAAACCCGCGCCCTATGTGGCAGAGGTGACATTCGATGTCGAGTGCGGGATGTGGATTGCCACTTGCGAAGAACTCAGCGTGACTACCGAGGCCATCAGCTA